>DATCRE010000143.1:0-6213 GCA_036569145.1 Cyclobacteriaceae bacterium | reverse complement strand
TAACCGCTATTATGCAAGGTGCAGGCGTTACAACTACGCAGTATATTACAATAAAGAATCGTGCTACTGGTTTATTGATTGACGGCATAGGCAGAACTACTAATGGTTCAAATGCAGGTCAGTGGAGTAGCAGCACCAGCTATAATCAGCAGTGGGTTGTGGAGACAGCCGGAAGTTATGTGAAGATTAAAAATCGTGCTACAGGTTTATACCTCGATGGCATGGGCAGAACGACTAACGGCTCTATTGCAGGCCAGTGGAGCAGCAGCACCAGCAACAATCAGCAATGGACTATTGAAACAGCAGGTAGCTACTCCAAGCTGAAAAACCGCGCCACAGGACTATACATCGATGGCATGGGTTCAACTACTAACGGTGCTGACTTAGCGCAATGGAGCAGCAGCAGTAGCTACAACCAACAGTGGACAATAACCAATACTACAGGGCGTGTTGCTACAACTGACGTTGTTGTTGAACAACAGAAAAGCACAGAGCATGATGTTACGTTGTTCCCTAATCCTTTTACATCCGGCATCAGTGTTTCTATACGCGATCCAAAAGAAATTAAAAGCATTATAATTGTTGATCTTACAGGCAATCAAGTTGAAGTTATTCAACATGATAACATTGCAACAGAACAAACCGTAGGTTCTCAGTTGAACGCTGGCATGTATGTGGTACATATCAACGGTCTTCGAAACACTCAATCATTTAAAGTAATTAAGAAGTAGGAAGCCTCACCCTAAATCCCTCTCCGGAGGAGAGGGATTTTAAGCCCTTCTCCTTTGGAGAAGGGTTGGGATGAGGCCTTTTAACGCTGTCCGTATGCTACAATAGATGCTTTTGACAATGCATTCATGTTAAGCATGAAACCGATCAGGGCGGCGCTGGCATTTTTATCTAACTCTATTTTAGATTTTAATGCAAACACTGTGATAACATATTTGTGTGCTGGTCCGGGGGGAGGGCATGCACCTACAAAACCTGGCGCTCCAGCATCATTGTTTCCATTAACAGCACCAGCAGGCAAATTCTTTTGTGAAAAATTTCCAGCGTCTGCTTTCAACTCTGTTATAGTAGAAGGAATGTTGTAAACAACCCAGTGCCAGAATCCACTTCCGGTTGGAGCATCTTCGTCGTAAACAGTAACAGCAAAAGCTTGTGTTTCTTTCGGTGCGTTTTCCCAGCGAAGTTGAGGTGATACGTTTTCACCATTGCAGCCAAAGCTGTTAGCAAATTGCTTATTCACAAGCTGACCGCCGAGGTCGTTACTTTTCAGTGTAAAGGTTTGAGCGAAGGCAGCACTGCTGATCACTACCGTCAGTAAGGTTAAGAGCTTTTTCATAATTGTAAGTTGTTTATTAGTGCAGCAAAGGTGCATACGTTCAACATAAAATCACTTACGCTAATCGCTCAAAAGCTATTGGTAAACAATCAAATGCCGCTGCTGGTATTGTTTTGGACTTACGCCATAAACAAGTTTGAAGGATTGTGAAAAGCTGGAAAGATTTTTATAACCTACTTCATAAAATATTTCGCTCGGATTTTTTCTATGCTGTATCAGTAATGTAGCAGCAAGCTCCATTCGGCGATGCAAAAAATATTGGTTAGGCTGGGCGTTGTATAATTTTACAAATCTTCTTTTAAACGTTGAACTGCTTGTATTGCAGAGAAAAGCGAGTTCTTCAAGTGTGAGGTTATTGGTGATGTTTAATTCAACGGTACGCTTTATTTCATAATCAGAATGTTTGATCTGCCTGGACGGTTCAAAAGAAAGAATGACCTTTGGATATTTTTCAAGAAGGTAGAGCATGATCTCTTCAAACTTCAGTTGCTTCATATCAGGCGAGCATGGAATGTTATGCTGGAGAAGGAAGTCAAGGTTTGAGATAAAATTGTTTATGAAAGGATCTTTATCTAAAATCAGGAAAGGTTCATCCATTATTCCACCTTTCCATTTCTTTTTAGCAATCAGCGCAGCATATTTTACAAAGAAATTAATCCACGTATCGTTGTCAAATAATAGTATGATACTACCATACTCCTTTGTGTTGGATATTTTTTCGGTCATTAAACAATTGCCAGCCGAAAGAATTATAAATTGATCGTTGTTAATTTCAATCACTTTTCCTCCATAGTAAATAATCTTTTGGCCATTGATCACCAAGCTGATGAGATTCTGTTGAAGCAAAATCTTATTCCTTAAAGAGTTTTGATGAGATGTGTGTTTGTAAATAGAGATTGGACTTTCAGACTCTTTATCAGAGAGGAGTGCTTTGGGCAGAATAACTTCATTAATCATACGCTGTTCAACAGTATACAAAGATATAAAGTTTAGCGTAGCTGTTGTGTGGCTATTCATTCAGGAATTGGGCATAGAAGTCTCAGCAGCATTACACAACTGAGACTTTTATTTATGATTTCAGTATGTCATATCAAAAGATATAAAAGACACTGGCCTGAACCACACTGTTTCTGAAATCAGTTTTTATCGTTGGAGATTTAAAATCACCTACATCAGAGAATCCGGCAACATATCTTGCCCCAATGCCCAATCCACTTTTTGATTGAAAGCCAAATCCTGCAGCAGCACCAAAATCCAGTTGCTTGGCAAAGTGTCCGTTGACCTCCGATTTGTTAACATTATCCTTGATAAGCATATTTGTCTGAGGGCCAGCTTCAAGATAGATACCTGAAATGGTGCGATACTTCAGGAGTATTGGTACTGCCATGTAGTATACGTTTATATTTTCTTTACCAAAAACGCTTTCTTTATTTTTTGCTCCTTGTGAAGAAAACAAAAATTCTTCTTGTATAGAGAAATGTTCATTCAATTTTAAATTGACCAGCGCACCTGTGTGGAAGCCAACTAACCCATCGGTTTTAAAATTGGCATTCGTGAAATTGCTGTAGTTGGCTCCGGCCTTTACTCCAAAAGTCAAACGCTTAACGATGCCCTGAACAAATCCCTGGCTAAAGCAATTGACAGAAACTAAAAGAAAACAAAAGATGGTTAATTTTTTCATACTGATTTTTTTAAAGGTTAACGATATAAGTGTGTAATGATTTAAAAAATTGAATTTCTAGTCGGTGCTTGCATTTGAACAGGCATGCTGTTCTTTGTAAGCAAACCATTAGTTTATTGTTGAATCAAAATTGAACCTTTAGCGAGCGCTTGAAAAGAGAAGACTAACTGAAGCGGACAAAACAGGAGGGTAAGTGGAAAATCCGGAGTTAAAAGAGAAATGAAAGATTAATCAGGAAAGTCAATACGTGAAATGTCGACATGCTATTAAGAATTGTTCGCACCCTATTTTGTCCGTTTCAGGCATCGATTACATTCGTCCTGAAGATAAATAGCATTACTTTGTGGTATGAAAGCTAAACTTCCGATTAAAAGTCTGATCATGATGAATTGTATTCAGGCAGGTACAATTGGAGCTTTCCTATTATTGTTCACTTACCTGTATGGAAAATCTGGCGAGCCTCTCATCTATAATTCATTAACAACTATTTTTGAGATTCTTTCAATAGGTTTTATTAATATTCTTGTTTTAAAAGTAGTCTACAAGTCTGGCTTCGAGAGTGCTTCCAAAAGAAAAAGAGGTCATTGGTATATCCTCGGTTTTTTTGGTAGTTGCCTGTTCTTCACGATTCCATTTATTGTAAGCACTCATCTTATACGCATAGTCTACCTGGAAAAATATAATATCTGGCCTTTTCTGGAGATTGTTGCCCGGGGTTTTTGTTGCAATACATTAATTATTTTTGGATATAATTTCATTCTTCTACAACATGAAAAATCAAAAGCCGATCTTGAAAACTCACAATTGAAGATGGCTAATATGGAAGCCGCCAATCTTTTGCTTAAACAACAAGTGCAGCCTCATTTTCTTTTTAACGCACTAAGCATCCTAAAGACATTGTATAAAAAAGATGTTCACGCCGGAGAGGCTTACCTGGTGCATCTCGCTAATTTCTTACGTGCTTCCGTTTCTTATTCGCATGCAAATATCACCAGGCTTTCGGATGAAATCAACTTCTGCAAGACATATCTTGAAATGCAGCGCTTACGGTTTGGTGATGCATTGAATTGTGTTATTGACATTCCAGAGAGAATGTTATTGAATGGCTTTGTACCTTCTTTTTCTATCCAACCTCTGTTGGAAAATGCCATCAAGCATAACGAAGTGACTGATGAATTTCCTCTATCCATCAAAGTTTACCAGGAAGGAGAATATATTATTGTGAAAAACAATTTGCAGGTGAAAGAAAATGGCGAAGTGTCTTCTGGTAAAGGACTCACTAATCTTATAGAACGTTATCGCATTCTTTCCGGCGACGAAGTGATGATTCAGTCTGACAACAGCACATTTTCTGTAAGCATAAAAATTCTGAAATCATGAAGATTGTCATTATAGAAGATGAAAAGCTCACGGCTAACGATCTTGCCGAAACGATCTGCAGATTGTATCCTGAAACGGAAATAGTAGCTATGCTTCACAGCGTAAAAGAAAGCGTCAATTTTTTTCAACAGGAAAAGAATATCGAATTAATTTTTAGTGATATTCAGTTGGGCGACGGATTAAGCTTCGAAGTTTTTTCTCAGATAACAGTTCATGCACCTATAATTTTCTGCACGGCTTATGACGAATATGCATTGAACGCTTTCAAGACAAATGGTATCGATTATATATTAAAACCTTTTACTGATGATACGGTGAATGCATCACTTAATAAATTTATTACGCTAAAAAAAACGTTGGCACCATCGGTATTGCACTATGAAGAAATAGTGAAATTGTTTAATGGCCGAAAATCTTCCGAAGCAGGTTCTGTACTGGTTCATCATAAGGATAAAATAATACCTATAGCGATCAGTAGCATTGCTTTTTTTCAATTGAAGAATGCTGTTGTTCATCTTGCCACGTTTGATAATAAAACATACTTCCTGAATAAAAGCCTGGAAGATATGGAGAAGATCACCGGCTCATCTTTTTTCAGGGTGAACAGACAATTTCTGATAAACAGAAAAGCTGTTGTAGATGCATCGAGTTACCTGGCGCGTAAAATATCAGTTAAGCTTTCAGTGCCTGTAACAGAGATCATTACTGTTAGCAAAGAAAAGGTTTCTTCTTTTTTGAACTGGCTGGAACAACTTTGATTAGCGGTTTGAACCACAAAGACACTGAGGACACTAGGAATCACGAAGTACTTATCGCTTGAAGGCTGACGCTTCAGTAGCAGTTTCTTCTGACTTCTCTTTTCTCATTACTCGTGTATAGAACACTTTTAATTTATCGGATTGTTTCGGGCTGTTTCCGCAGGGTAATTGGCTGGTTCAGATTGAAAGACCTTCTGCGTATTGTCGGATATACGGAGCTTTGAAAAAATTAAGATCTGTATATGAAAAATATTTTAATTACCTGTGCCTTTCTCTTGTTGGTTCTTCATTCATTTGGTCAGTCACCCCGCGACCTGAAGATGAAGCACATGATGGACTCCATTAGAGCAGCGCGCCTTGATGAGCTTGCGTTGAAAAATCCAATGCTTCGTCAGGCAGGAGTTTCAACAGAAGTGTTTGCACCGGGAAAGATAACGTCTGACATACATGGCAACTCTTTTTTGAAAGCGAAGTTTCAAACCATGAGAACCAATGTTTATTTCAATGTACCAATCATACAACGTAAAAAGAATATTTTTTCCGCAAGCGTAGCAGCTACTTACCAGTCTATGCAATTATATGATGTGACAAGTTATGAGACATCCATGCCGGTACATACTCAGCATGTTGATAAAACAATTTTAAGAACTTCTTTTACATACACCAGGAGGGACTCTTTGTTACATCGTCCAGTAATATACTCTGCCACAGTATCAGGACTGATGAATCCTGAAACGGGTCAGTATCAGCTCATTTACAATGGAGCAGTTATCATGTCAGTAATACAAACAAAAAGTTCAAACTTTTCAGTAGGCTTGCTGGCATTACGTGATCCGACAGCTCCGTTGCCTTTTATACCCTTCATCAGTTATTATCACAAATTTAAATCACCTGGCCTTGAGCTCTTCTTCGATCCATCACGAATAGCGTTGAGAAAAGAATTAAGTCCCCGTAAATCAATTGCACTTTCTAATAACATTGATCGAACCATGATTCTTTATGAACAGCATGACGCTGCCAACTTACCACGCAAGCATGCCTTCACTTTA
>DATCRE010000142.1:0-5453 GCA_036569145.1 Cyclobacteriaceae bacterium | reverse complement strand
CTTTCCGGAGCAGTTCAGCTTTCTGCCAAGTGGGGCCTGGGAGTTAACGTAACAAGAAGTGTAAATAGAAATCAGGATTTTGCTTACGATCCATCGGATGTTACACGAAAGAAAAACACGGCTATAATTCTTTCTCCGGATTGGATAAGTGGTAGTCAGCTAACCTGGAGTGTATTTAAAAATTTTCAGGCTACCTGGTTATCTAAATATGTGAGCAAACAATATCTTGATAATACCCAGAATAATAATCTGAAGCTTGATCCTTATTTTATAAATGACTTACGCTTTAGCTATCATATTTATCCGAAAAGCATTAAGGACATTGGCATAAGCTTTCTGTTGAATAATATTTTTGATGTTAAGTATTCCTCAAATGGTGCTGTATATGGAGCGACGCCGTACTACTACCCTCAAGCAGGTCGTAATTTCATGACCATGTTTACGTTGAAATTTTAACAGTGACATCTGCCATCATCAAAAAATACCCGGAAATCGCTAAATCTCTCCGGGTATTTTTTATTTCTGTAAGTTTAAAGCTGGCATTTCACGAAATGATAACAACCTGCTTGTTATTTTTGCCGTGTATCAATACAGCATGCTTTCCGAAAAAACTAAAAACGCACTCAAGTCAATTCTCAAGCTTACGCGGTTTGGCAACTTGCTTATCATAGTGCTGGCGCAATATTTTACGGCGGGTTTTTTAGTTACCACCTGGTCTGAATTAATTCTTAATATTCATTTCTTTCTGCTTTGTTCCTCTACCGTTCTCATTGCGGCTGCCGGTTATATCATCAATGATTATTACGATGTAAAGATCGATTTTGTAAACAAGCCCGATCGTGTTGTGATTGGCAAAAACATCACCCGCAGGTTTGCTATTCTTTATCACGTTATCTTTTCATCACTAGGCATTTTAATCGGACTTTATTTGTCGTGGAGAGTGGCAGCAGTAAATGTGTTCTCGGTTTTCCTGCTATGGTTGTATTCTAATAATTTAAAACGTCAACCTTTTATTGGCAATCTGTCAGTAGCGTTTCTTACAGGTCTTTCTATTTACGTTGTTGAGGTTTTTTTTAGAACCGGAAACTCGTTTGTTATTATTTACGCAAGCTTTTCTTTTTTCATGACGCTGGTGCGCGAAATCATTAAAGACATGGAAGATCTGAAGGGTGATAATATCTTCGGTTGTCGCACATTGCCCATCGTTCTGGGCATTCGTAAAACAAAAATGATTATCTATGGTATTCTGGCAATGCTTGCTTTAACCGTATTGTTGCTCAATGAATTTTATACCGGCCTTCCGCTCTATTATTTTATTCTTTTTCTTTTTATACCCCTTATCTGGCTGCTGACAAGACTTATCCGTGCAGACACCACAAAAGATTATGCATGGCTTAGCAACTTTTGCAAAATCATTATGCTGCTGGGTATTTTGAGTATGGCATTTGTTTGACTTTCTTTGCGGCTTGATGAAAAAGTTCAACATAGCCATTTTTGCATCTGGCAGCGGCTCAAATGCCGAACAGATTTTTACCTACTTTAAGAATCACCCAACCATTACTGTTTCCATGCTGTTGAGTAACAACGCTCAGGCTTTTGCATTGGAACGTGCTGATAGATTTAATATTCCTACAAAGACTTTTACGAAGCAGCAATTCCGTGAATCAGAAATTGTTTTGAAGTGGCTTCATGATGCAAACATCACGCATGTTGTGCTTGCCGGATTTTTGTGGCTGGTGCCGGATTATTTAATTAAAGCTTTCCCAAATAAAATAATCAATATTCATCCTGCGCTGTTACCACGATTTGGCGGAGCAGGGATGTATGGCATGAAAGTTCATCAAGCCATTAAAGATAAAGGTGAAACGGAAACAGGCATCACCATTCATGAAGTGAACGAACATTATGATGAAGGAAAAATTGTATTCCAGGCTTCATGTAAAGTAGATTCACACGATACACCTGAGCAGATAGCGAACAAGGTGCATCAGCTGGAGTATGCACATTATCCTGTGGTGATAGAAAAATGGATTAACAGTTTGCTATAACTGAATTAGCAGCAATTAAAATTTTAATTCTTCTTCTCTTTTACAATCCATTCAAACTCAGGTGATCTGGGAAAAGTCTCAAAGACGTTTTTAATAAATTCATTTGGCACAGCCATCTTTCTGAGATTCATATCAATCCACGCTCCATCAATGGTAATGATTGCAGCCACGGTGCCATCAGCTTTGATAAGGTTATGACGTAAACTCCATCGGCCATAATCTGTAGTTGTTTTTAACAGCTCCACATCTATCGTAACGTTATCTTCAAGTTTAATCTCACGTCTGAAAACAGCTTCTTCACGCAGCAGAACAGGGCCAATGTGAAACTCTTCCAGCTTGTGCGTAGTCAGACCTTTTTCACTTAGAAACTTCATGCGCATTGCAGCGCCATAATCATAATAAACAGAGTGACGAAGATGTCGGTTAGCATCGATATCTGACCAGCGTATCTGAAGTGGCATTGTAAATTTTTCCATCTCTAAAACAGGATCTATGTTTTTCAAAAATAGATTAAATCCTGATAACCTGATTAAGAGCCGGCTGACATCGACTGAGAAACATGTGTTCAACGAAAATCAAGATGAGGAATTCCAAAATCTATCCTGGCATTATTTAATCGATCTTTTGTCAAACCTTAAAAGTCAGGTATCCTAAAATTTTGATGTAGAGCATGCTGCTCACTGATGTAACTATATTTTTCAGGTTGATGAGTTTTTGATGTACTCCAGAAATTGCTGAAGGTGGGGTTTCATACCGATTTTAGTATCACACAATCGATTGAACATTTAAAACCAAACCTTATGAAAATAATCAAATACGTACTATTCATCTTTTTTGGTATGCTCTGTGCCCTGAGTGTTCAGGCACAGAACTGGCAGCTTGTATGGTCTGATGAGTTTACAAGCGGCATTAGTTCAGACTGGGTTTTTGAAACAGGAACAGGCTCTGGCGGCTGGGGAAATAATGAGTTGGAGTATTATCGGCAACAAAATGCTACAGTATCAAATGGTCAGCTCGTGATCACAGCCAAACACGAATCTTATGGCGGCATGAACTACACTTCTGCCAGAATGAAAACGCAAGGAAAAAAATCATGGAAATTTGGAAAGATAGAAGCGCGCATAGCGATGCCTTCTTTTCAGGGAATCTGGCCTGCTTTCTGGATGCTGGGTGATAACATTGGTTCTGTGGGCTGGCCGGCATGTGGTGAGCTTGATATTATGGAACACATTAACACAGGAGGCACTGTTTATGGAACAGCGCATTGGTCTGATAACAACAATGCTTACGCGAGCTATGGCGGCAACACCACCACTACAGTTACAGCATTTCATAATTACTCCATTGAATGGAATACATCGTATGTCAGATGGTTTGTTGATGGTGTGAAATATCACGAGATAAACATTGCTGGTGGTGTTAATGGTACGAGCGAATTTCAAAATAACTTCTTCATCTTATTGAACCTCGCGGTTGGAGGCAACTGGCCTGGCTTTACAATTGATAACAATGGTTTTCCTGCGAGCATGTATGTTGATTATGTTCGCGTGTATCAGGATGCGGGAACTTCATTTACTCAAACTGTACAAGCAGAAAGCTATAGTTCGATGTTAGGCGTACAAACTGAAACAACTACTGATACCGGAGGAGGATTAGATGTTGGCTGGATTGACACGAATGACTGGATGGCATACAACAACATAACTGTACCAACAACAGGTTCATATTTATTGGAATATCGTGTGGCTAGCGTGGGAGGCGGTACTCTTTCGGCAGACTTAAATGCAGGTTCTATTGTATTAGGTACGGTGTCAATTCCGGCAACAGGAGGTTGGCAAAACTGGACAACGGTTTCAAAGACTGTTACTATTAATGCAGGCACGTACAACTTCGGAATCTTTGCAGCTGCCGGTGGATGGAATCTTAACTGGTGGCGTATCACGAAACAAGGTGCAGGCAGATTAAGCACACCTGAAGAAACTGTTGCTCTTAAAGAAGAATCTAAATTTGATATTTATCCCAACCCGGCCACGACAGAGTTAAATATTATTTCAAGTGAAGAAGCACAGAAGAAAGTAAGAATTACGGGCAGCAATGGCGCTGAAGTATTTAATGGCCGTGCATTTAATGGTAAAGTTGATATATCAAATTTACCCAACGGTATGTATATTATTCATGCCGTTGATAACGGAAAGTCTTTCAACAAGAAATTTTTAAAGAAACAATAATACACTAACCTAGCTGAATCAAAACCAAACCAAATGGAAAGGCTGTCTCGCAAGGGGCAGCTTTTTAATTACAACTTATTGGATCATGAAAGTGATTGCAACTCCATTTCTATATTACGCTTGGCCGGTTGTTCGAGAGTTGAATAGAAGTATTCTGTTTTGAAAATTCTTTCCATGTCAAGAAAATGTTTTAACACCTTTTTTCTCCCTGGATTATAAATCAAATCAGGATAAATGGAATATTCTTTTCTAACATTTTTATAGTATGCTGAATATGTATTCCAATCTTGTCCTAAGATGGAGAGATCGGCATCCGTAAAATAGTTTGTATCTTCATCAGAATTACTAAGATGTTTTTTAGTTGCAAGAATTTGCTCTTTACAGTTTTTGATGATTAGCACGGGAACAGAAATCTGTTTCATTCTTGTCTCTGCAACTTCAGCACTTTTCTCTTCATTATCTGATTTTAATGAATTGTAAATAATGTCGTGATAGTAAAGAGAAAACAAAACAGTATCCCAACTCACGATTTCACTTTTTACCTGCGTGAGTTGAAGAAGTAAATTATCAAGATGCTGTAAAGTGTGGTAATATCTTTTTTTGTTCGAGTAGCTGATCTCGATTTCAGTCCACAAATCGTTAATCAGATTATTGTTGTTTGAATATTTTGTTAAGAGAGTGATGTACGTTTCTTTAAGCATAAGCTTCAGTAACTGATTTAGCAAGTATACGATTTTTAACGTGGAAAAAGATTATATTTGGTTTACACACTTAAAACTCCCTCGTATGAAAAAACTCCGTCTCATTCCCATCATTCTATTGCTGTTTGTTTTTCAACAATGCTCGCAGGATGAAGCCCCTGTTACTGAAAAGACAAAAGTTACATTCAGTTTATCTTCATCAACTTTAGCATCAGGCAGGACAAAATCGTTTAGCCTTGATGATGTCACAACCGTTGTAGCAAATCTTCAATCAGGCGGCACAGTTATATCGCAACGAATAAATCTCACAAAGTTTGGCGACGTGTATGCAACAAATCCTGTCGAACTGGCACCTGGCACATATACATTAACCGATTTTTTTCTTGAGAATGATTCTTCCAGTGTACTCTTTGCTACACCACATGCAGGCTCATCACTTGCTCCAATTGTAAAACATCCACTCAGTATTAATTTCA
>DATCRE010000141.1:0-8522 GCA_036569145.1 Cyclobacteriaceae bacterium | reverse complement strand
ATATTTAATGATATCAGGACTATGCAATTGTGCTACTAAAGCTGCATCACCTTTTTCAAAAGCGCTTCTGATTGCTGCAGTCGCTTTCTCAAGCGATTGTTTTAGAGCAATAACATCAGTTACGTCTTGCGAATAAGCTTGTGTTGAAATAAATACAATGACTAATGATTTAAAGATTGTTTTCATGCAAGTTTATAAGAGCAACACAATTTAGTTTAAAAAACTGTGTTTAGCTATTTTGCCCTGAAGGCCAACGGCGTGATTACAAATTCCAAAGCAGGCATGCAAATGAAAAATGGGAAACAGAAAAACTGTTTCCCATTCGTTCTGCTTTCACTAAAAACTATTTATGCTCAACCAGATTATCGCGCAAGGCCTTTATCTTATCGTGATCTGTTTTAAGCCATAAGTACTGACCTTTTAAAATAGTACGTTGTTCTGGTGTGATGTCGTCAGAGTAATTTTCAAATGTGCGTTCGTATGTTTCAATAGCTGCATCTTCACCATATTCGCATAAGTTAAGAATGGTCTGCATATCTTTTCCTGCAAGAGCAGCCCTGATATCCATCCATACCCTGTAAACTTTGCCTGATAATTTTGTTCCGTCAACAGGTGTGCCTCCCAGCCTGTTCACTTCAGTAACAAGCTCAGCTCTGCATTTATAACTTGTCTGTGCAAGTTGAGAGAACAGTGATTTAAGGTCTTCATCATCTGTTTCATTAGATGCAGTTTCATAACCTTCAATTCTGTCATTATTAATTTTGATAAGCGTGTTCAACACGTCGATTGATTTTTCAGTATCCATTTTATTTAAATTTTAAGTGAGTGAAAATTAATTTCTATTGCTTACATGCTTCCCCATACTTCAAGAATGGCTTTCTTGTCTGATTTGGTTTTGGTGTCATACCAGAACGTTACTTTTTCAATGGAGAGATAACTTCCTTTCAAATCGACAACGCGTTCATCGTTAGCTTTAACATCATCGGGGAACTCAACATTTTTTGTATCACCACCCCTGAAATGCAGCGTGCACTTAAACATGTTAAGCGGACCATTCTTTACAATAAATTTTATGGCGGTATAACTGTCCTTCGATTCAGGAAATGTAATAACATCATGATCAATCAGGTAATCTACCGAGCGCGTACCCAGCAAAACCCAATTCTCACTTACAGCGACAGGTTGTGCCCATACTATATTCACCTTCGCTATAATGATGACTGCTGCAAAAAATAAAGTTATTCTTTTCATAGTATATCGGTTTTGTTAAAAGGATTTACAACTAAAACGTTTGGCTCACTCCTGCCTGTCGATTACTGCAGGATCTGGTTTTTTCTTATTAGGTTTCTCCGGTGTTTCATCTTCCGGAAAACTATCATCGCTTTTTTTTGCAGGCTCTACAGAATACGGGCCCTTAAGATTGGGCTTATGCTTCTTTGGCCGTCGATTATTCTTTTTCGGTTTCATCACTTTCCATTTCAGTATAATTTGTGACGTTATAAAAAGCGTACCAACAGGTAAATATCCATCCTGTTTGCCTGAGATGTTATAAGCGTGATGAACTGTGGAGTGTAAGCACAGCGTGAGTAGAAATATGTCCCCTGTTTTTTTGAATTATGGTTTGGCAAGGTTCGGCTTTGCTGTGCCCAAAATGCTCGACTCTAAACCATCCCGGATAGACAACCACCATAAATTGAAAATAAATTTCTTCCTGTTGCGCTCTACATTTATTATACCTGTTCGTTCTGACTCCGGCAGTTGTCTCGTTTTATCATTTTTAATAAACATGTTGATGAACAACGTTTTTATCCGATCAATACCTTTATCTTTCTTCAAACCCGAAAGCTTAAGATCTTTATAATTGATAACAAGTTTCCCAATGGATGATTGATCGGTATATTTAAAATCAAACTTGAGGCTGTTCAAAAAACCAGATTGTACCTGAAGCGCAGCAGTATTTGCGAGTGCTTCATTAAGTTCTGTGAAAGGCATTTTAGAGATGGAGCCTTTTGCTGTATATATTGGTGATCCGTCAAGCGGAAATTTGAATACGGCATCCACTATTCCTTTATTCATTAATAAACCATGCGCCTGCAGTGTGGCCACCGTTGAATCTCCTTTCACTATTCTATTATTCAACCTGGCAAACTTTCCGCTTACATGATTGAATGTTACATGTATACGTTGCGCTGAACCTTCAGGAAACTCTTCAACGGTAATATGAGAATCCTTGATGAGGATAGAGTCTACAGTAACACGAAAAGGCAACTTCAAAAAAGTTTCCATCGGCATGGACACAATTTCTTTTTTCAAGAAAGGAAGTCTCTTATCCTTAAAAGCAGTAATATTAAAAGATAGAATTTCTATTCGCGAGGCTACAAAAGTACTGTCAAGCATTTTATCCAACGGAAGACCTTCTATTGTTATCTTGGGAAAAACTGCCGTAATATGATTTTTTTGCTGTCCGAAATGTTTACCTATTTCAAACTTGCCATAGTTGGGCACTACCCTGGTAGAGTCTAACGTTGCCACCCTATTTAAACTATTGTAGGTTAATTGGGCGATCGTTCCACCATGCGTACCTTCATGACGATTGAAACTTATTCGTCTGGCAATGATCCTGGCGCCACGCACATCATAATCGAATTTACCAATGGAATCAATTTTAAAATTAACATCTGTAAGATGACAATCCACAACAGCCGTTAAATTAACGATAGTATCTGTTCTTATTTGAGTCTCAATGTTGTTTGCTACAAAGTTTCTAAAAGAAAACGCTGCATTTAATACGGCTCTATCAGTACTATCTTTATGTTTCGTATCTCTGGTATAATACAGAGTTCCATTGTCAACAGTCAATTCATCAGCCAAGAGAATATTGTTGATCATTAAATCATATACATTAATACCACGCAACGAAGCACGCTGCAATTTTAAAAATTGATCAGCACTGTTTATACTATCTTCAGAAATGCCAAGCGTGATGCCGTTGAAGACGATGGACTGATCCCACAGACCAATGTCAATGGATGAAGCTTTGCTATGAATAGAAGTCAGCTTAGCATCAATTTTATTTTCAAGATACGTTAAAAGAAAAAAAACGGCCAGAAATAATAGTACAACGCTGCCACCAATAATTATTAAAATCTTATAATAATTACGATACCTATAATATTTCATAATGATGACATCTCATTAAACGAGATGCCATTTTTTATTAAACGATCCTGTCGCCTCTGATAATTCGCACCAGTATTGCTATCACTGCAATTACCAATAAGATGTGAATGAGATAGCCTGCACTATAAACGTAAAAGCCGAGTATCCAGAAAATGATCAGGACGACGGCGATGAGATATAATAAGTTGTTCATAAAATTAGTTTTTATCACCACAAGGTAAAATGCATGCCAGAGCCGTTGGGCACATACGTGATGTATTAAAGGGATAAAATTGCAACGCCTTTGATGGGATTATCCACACCACATGGGGTAAAAATTCCACATTCATATAGTCCACAAGTCATTACTGGCGTTTAAAAAATGGCATGATTTTCTACAAACTCTTTAATAAAACAAGGATATGAAAGACATAATCTTAATAATAACAGCCTACATGGTTGGATATGTTTGTTTCATGATCAGTATCATTTTTCTGATTAAATTGTTTTTCCCTTTCTTTACAAAGGAGGAACTTGAGAAACGTAAAACCATGAAAAGCCTGCGACAGGCGAATATCTGATGACCAAGGCTCTGGTGATTGATGATGAGTTAGACATCTGTTTAATGATAACGAAGCATCTTCGGAAAATGCAGTTTGACGTAGACTATGCTCTGACAGTGAAGGAGGCAAGACAGAAAGTGCGTGGCTCACCTTATGCCCTCATGCTCATTGACCTGAATTTAACTGATGGTACCGGCATTGAGGTGATTGATTATATAAATGAATTGAATTTAGATTCTAAAATTATTGTAATCAGTGCGTATGACAGTGAAGCTTCTAAAGTGTTAAAACGAGGTGCAAGTTTCTTTATTCCAAAACCGTTTACTTTTAAAAAAGTAGACGAAGCGTTAAAATCGCTAAATTTACTTCCCTCATAATTCCCGTTTCAGTATTATAACAAATTAATTTACTTACAGCCCATGACGAGTATACTGGTTGTTGATGATGATAAAGATATTTGCCTGATTCTATCAAAATTCCTAACGAAGAATAATTATTCTGTAAGCATAGCTCACACAGGTGAAGAAGGACTAAGATTATTGCGCTCTAATGATTATGATTTAATTCTTTGTGATTATAAACTACCTGATATAAATGGAGTAGAGTTACTACAAAAAATAAAAATTCTAAATTCAAACATTGTCGTTGTTATCATTACCGGATACTCTGATGTAAAAACAGCCGTAGAAACATTTCGTTATGGCGCAAGCGATTATGTAGTGAAGCCATTACATCCGGATGAGCTTCTTGTAACCATTAAAGAAGCGCTTTCAAAAAGCAAACAAAAAAATGAACACGCTGTAAATGATGAGGCGCGCGAAACTGAAGTAAAAAAAATTAAAACCGATAACACTTCCACATCAAATTTTCTTGTTGGCATTAGTGATTCATCAAAAACAGTTCAGCGTTACATTGAATTAATCGGACCAGCCGAAATGTCTGTCATCATTAACGGTGAAACTGGTACCGGAAAAGAATTTGTTGCCCAGTCTGTTCATAAATTCAGTCAGCGGGCTGATAAGCCTTTCATTGCTATAGATTGTGGCGCGCTTCCAAAAGAACTGGCTGGCAGCGAATTGTTCGGTCATGTTAAAGGATCATTTACAGGTGCTATTGCTGACAAGCAAGGCAGCTTTGAAATTGCTGACGGTGGAACTGTATTTCTGGATGAGATCGGAAATCTCTCTTATGAAAACCAGGTTAAATTATTACGCGTTATACAAGAGCGAAAAATCAAACGCATTGGTGCCACAAAAGATACTTCCATTGATGTGCGCATCATTGCCGCTACCAATGAAAACCTGATGAAGAGCGTGAAAGAAGGAAGGTTCAGAGAAGATCTCTATCACCGTCTGAATGAATTTAAAATTCAACTATCTCCACTCCGCGAACGCAAAGAAGACATTATGTTCTTTGCCGATTTCTTTTTGCAAAAAGCTAATCAATCATTAAACAGAAATGTAAAATCATTTTCACCTGAAGTAAAAAACTATCTCACCAATTATTACTGGCATGGCAATCTTCGCGAATTGAATAACGTTATCCGAAGAGCGGTGCTGCTTACATTAGATGAAACCATTCAGAGCGAAAGTCTGCCACCTGAAATTGTTCAGTCAATCGGCTCACTTCCTAACAGTATGGACGGCGCATCTATTGATGAAAATGTTGGCATGTTAAAATCAGTTGCGTGGACAGCTGAACGACAAGCCATCATAGACGTACTTGAAAAAGTAAATTATAACAAATCGAAGGCTTCGGAACTTCTTAATATAGACAGGAAGACACTTTATAATAAACTTAAACTATATCATATTTCAAACTAGAGATAACATGCATTCATGTTGTGAGTAAATAATGGTCAATATAAAATCCTCGGGTTTATTGTTACATCCACCAGAAGTATTCCATCTATCCTATGAAGGCGTCCTATATTCGATTGTTGTTTCTTGGCATTGTAATAGTCCTTTTACTTTTAAGCCTGGCTACTTACAGATCCATGAACAATTATATGAAAGAAGTAAGATTGATTCGAAAGTCAATCCGTATTATGGAAACTTCTCAATTAGTTCTGTCAACAATAAAAGATGCCGAGATAGCACATAGAGGTTTTCAGCTTACACGCGATACAGTTTATCTGCTGCCCTATTTTTCTGCAACAAAGCTCTTGCCCGATCAGCTAAAGATGCTTGAAGAGTTAGTGAAGAATAATCCGGCACAGCATAAAAATGTAGATTCTTTAAATGCCCTGATTAGAAATCAATTTCTCACCATATCCAGCATTCTTACCAATGTGCAGAAGAGCACGTTGTATATGGATCGCTTTGAAAGTCTGCTGCTGGCTCGTGGCCGGGAAAATATGAATGCCATACGTGGAATTGTAAAAAATATTATTGACAACGAACAGAAAATCTTGCAGACACGTGTTGTTAGTGAAAGTGATTATAAAATATGGACACCACTAGCTTTGCTCGTTTATACACTCATAGCGCTCATTGCTGTTCTCATTCTTTTCACCAGGATAATGAAAGCCCTGAAGAAAAGTGAAATAGCTGAAAAATTACTCAGCGAAAATGTTCAGGAGCTGAAAAATGAAATTGGTATCCGGAAGTTTGCCCAGATGACGATTAAAAATATTCTGGACAATTCACTCGTTGGAATCATGGCTTTCAAAGCCATCAGAAATGCAGCAGGTGTCATTGAAGATTTTGAATGGGTGCTCGCGAACGACATCAGTGCAAAATTCACTTACAAGTCTCAGCAGGATCTGATTGGTAAAAGATTAAAAGAAGTATCACCCGAAGTAGAAAAGGATCTGTTTACCATATATAAAAATGTAGTAGAGACGGGAGTATCAACACAGTTTGAAAAAGAATTTAACGACCAGGAAAATTCTAAATGGTATTACATTACAGTAGTGAAATTAGAAGATGGATTTGTGGCAACCTTCTCAGACATTACTACTCAAAAATTACAACAAGCATTCATTGAAGAGCGCGAAGTATTATTGAAAGAAGCAGAAACACTTGCGCAAATGGGAAGCTGGCGCTGGACCGAGAGCAGCGATGCACTGGTTTGGTCTGATGGTCTCTATAAAGTTTTTGATAAACAGAGAGGCGATAACATAACCTGGAGCTCCTTCCTGGAAAATGTGCATCCGGAAGACAAATTACTTCTGGAAGATTTCTTTTATGAGGCCAGAACTAAGAAACATGGCTTATCCATTGATTACCGGACTATCAACGATAATCATGTTCACTACCTGTCGCTCACGGTTAAACCCAAAAACATTCATACGATAGATATTGTTGGTGCAGTTATTGACATAACAGAACGCAAGGGTTATGAAAAGCAGCTTGAGCAATATAACCAGGAGTTAAAACGATCAAATGAAGATCTGGAACAATTTGCCTACGTAGCATCGCACGATTTACAGGAACCACTTCGAAAGATCCGTGCATTTGGTGATCGGCTATCGGCAAAATTCTCTGACCAGTTAGGTGGACACGGCGCTGACTACATTATGCGCATGCAATCTGCCGCCATACGCATGCAATCTCTCATTGAAGACCTGCTCTCCTTCTCAAGAGTTTCGCGCCAGGAAGCTGAATATAAATTAATAGACTCCACTGCCATATTGAAAGAAGTATGGGACGATCTTGACGCACAGGTGAAACGCGAAGACGCTTCTATAGGCATTGGAATAATTCCGCTTTTTTATGGTGACAGATCGCAGATAAAAAGACTTTATCAGAACCTGATTACAAATGCTATCAAATTTCACAAACCGAATGTAAAGCCTGTTATTGAGATAAGAGGCAGTGTCATGAATAAGATGGAGATTGCAAATGAACTTGACATCACACTGCCCAACGAAAGGTATGTTCGCATCAGCGTAAAAGACAATGGTATAGGTTTTGATAAACAGTATACGGAAAAGATATTTAACATCTTTCAGCGGCTCAACGGACACACTGCTTATGAAGGAACAGGTATCGGTTTAGCCATTTGTCGGAAAATAATTGCTAATCATAACGGATATATAACAGCTAAAAGTATAGAAGGTGTTGGTTCGGAGTTTATCGTTATCTTACAGAAAGACTTAATTTAACCTAACATGAAATTTCATCCAAAGATGATAAATATTCTCATGGCAGACGATGATCCGGATGATCGAATGCTAATGAAAGAAGCCCTTGAAGAAAACAACCTGCCCAACACAATTGATTTTGTAGAAGACGGTTCTGAGCTTATGGATTACCTTTATAACAAAGGACGTTTTTTACTGGAGAAGACTATAAGACCAGGTTTAATCTTTCTCGATTTAAACATGCCTAAAATTGATGGCCGTGAAGCGTTGCGAATCATTAAATCAGATCCGCTCTTACGACGAATTCCGATTATTGTTTTAACAACATCAAAAGCAGAAGAAGACATTGCCACCACTTATGATCTGGGTGTTAATTCTTTTATTTCTAAACCTGCCCGTTTTGCAGACCTGGTAAAAGTTACCCGCGATATAGGTCACTATTGGTTTGGAACTGTTGAACTGCCAAAAGAATAAATGAGAATGGAGCCAATCAAAGTTAAAGTATTGCTTATCGAAGATGACGAAGATGATGTTCTCTTAACGAAAGAGTATTTGCAGGAAGTTGGCAATTTTAATTTTGAAGTTGTATGGGAGTCTGATCTTTCATTGGCAAAAGAAAAATTGCTGAGAGCCGATTATGACATTTCTCTTATCGATTATCGCCTGGGACGTGAGAATGGATTGGATCTCATAAAATTTATCCAGGATAAAGG
>DATCRE010000140.1:0-2022 GCA_036569145.1 Cyclobacteriaceae bacterium | reverse complement strand
TTCAGGATGCAAAGCAGCGAGCTTACTATGTGCTCCTTGATATTCACGAAGTCTTTTGATATAAGAAGCGCATGTAATCGGATCATGATGAATGGCTTTGTTTTCTTTATCAAAATAAACTGCTATTCCCATTTGTAATGCCCGATAAGCTAAATCATGATCCTCAGCATCCGTCAGGCGCTCATCGAAGCCTTCTAAAACATTAAAAACTTTCGTTGGAATCGAACAATTTGCAGCCGTAAAAAAAATAGTATCAACAGTTAGTGAGACCAGGGATTGAGAGTACCCAGAAATCCACTTATGTGAAAGTGTGGCTTTATAATTTTGAATGTCTGTCTTTTGTTGTTCTACCTGTTCAACCTGGTTGCCTGTAAGTAGTACGTTATTGTGTTGGTTATGGAACTGGATATGTCTATCTACAGAATCAGGCGCTGGTTCCATGTCATCATCGTAAAAAATTAGCAACTCACCCGATGCGTCTTTCACACCACGGTTTCGCGCCTTTGATCTTCCTGAATTTTCCTGCGAAAGAATCCGAAACGTATTAAAGCGATTAGCATACCCACCTAAAACTTTCAACGTATCATCTGTTGAACCGTCAACAACCACTATAATTTCAAAATGCTTAATGCTTTGAATCATCAAAGCATCCAAAAGAAATGGAAGTTTTTTTGCACCATTATATGTAGCCACTATAATCGAAATGCTATTCATAGAAGACTTCGATAGAAATCAAGTGTTTGATTCACCGTGTTCTGCCAGGAAAAAAGTTTTAGCCGATCTCTTCCTTTCTCAATCAGTTGGTCGCGTAGTTTCGTGTCCGTTAAGATTTTCAGTATTGCTTGTTGAACAGACGAAATGTCTTTAGCATTAAAGTAAAGTGCCGCATCCCCGGCAACTTCCGGCAACGAACTGTTATCACTTAAAAGGACTGGGCAATTATAATTGAACGCTTCCAATATGGGCATACCAAATCCTTCCTGCAATGATGGATAAACAAATGCTTTTGCAAAGCAATACAGGTTGCCCAATGTTGAATCATCTGCATTGACATGAAATACATTTCCATCAAGGCCTAGATCAATCAGATAATCTTTCTCCGTTGTATTAAACGGACTACCTACACATACAATTTTTAAGTCTGGATATTTTTTAAGCAATGGCTTAATACACTGAAGTAAGAAATAGAAATTTTTATAATGAACCCGCTTTCCTACAAATAAAAGATACTCACCATCAATAATTGGTTTACTTAAATCAGCTGAATTACTCAACTCACTATAGCCATGATAAATAACCCGAATTTTATTTTCTTGAATTGAAAATCGTTGTAGCAAAAATGCTTTTGTTGATTCTGAAACGGCTATTATACCTGCAGCTTTATTTATAAGTCTTTCCTTCACGGAAGTTTTGTAAGTGGAGTGCACATGGAATGAATATTCAGGGAAGTATTCATCAATCATATCATGCACAGTAACAACAAAAGGACGGGATCCGATGTACTCCAGAAAATAGTCATCCAAATCAGTAGGATGAAAAATATCAAACGCCTGATTTTTAAGAGCATTAATTGTGTGTTTTCTGTTTTCCGAAATAAACTGCGGGAAGTATTTGTTTCGCTGTTTATACAATAACCATTTGCCAGGAAATTCAATGCCCCACATAAACTTCTTATAAAAATCAGAGCTTCCTTTAAGCTGTGAAGCTATGGATGGCATTTGAGAAAGGTAATGATTATCACTTTTTAAAAGTGGAAGAAGGAATTGTGTATCCTTAGAGCTTTCAATACCTTTTAAAAGTTCATAATAATAACGCGAGATACCACCATATTTCTGGTGTTCAAAAATCTGATAGTCATAGAATAGCTTCATTTCTTTCTTCTCAAAACAGCAAAATGTCCTGCTGAAGGAATCGGCAGTTCAAGCTCATAATCTTTTGAATGAGTTGAATAAAAATCATCAACGGCTACTTTAGCTCCTTCAGAAAAGAAATCATAATCATCTACAATAATGATTCCTCCAG
>DATCRE010000139.1:0-9626 GCA_036569145.1 Cyclobacteriaceae bacterium | reverse complement strand
ATTATTAACGATGAAGCTCTGTTCTGCTGTTGCAAATGATAATGGCGAAGTGCCAGATCCATCTGTATTCGAACCCCAATTAGATAAACTGCTGATGTCAGTTCCTGGTTTTGAATAAAATGTTTTGATCACAACAGCCTGATCCGTTACCGTTACTTTATAACATTGTGAAATGCCTGGCGCACCTTTACCTGCTGTCTGTTTGAATGGCGTAACACAGATGTTGTAATCACCATTATCAATAACCCACTCTGCAGACGATGTTTGCTTTCGAATTAAAAAAGGAGAGCCAGGAGTTCTCACATTCTGATCGCCGTTTACTCTGAAAACAACACTCACAGCACCTCCTGTTGCAAGTGCATTCACATTAAATTGAGAAACACCCAGTGTGGTTTTATTGATAACATATCCATCGTATAGACTATCGATGTTCAGGTTTGTTCCGCCGTTCATCAGAACAAGGTCCGTTACTGCTGCCTCACTTCCTATACTTGATACGATTTGAAGTTTCATTCTGTCAAAACTTTGTAAGCCCAGGTTATCCGTTACACGAAGTTCAAATTCGTAATCTCCGACAGGGGCATTTGTAATTTCAAGGAAGTTAGGATTGGTTGTATTTAACGTTATCGACGGACCACTTATTTGTGACCATGATACAGTTGTAATGCTGCCATCAAAATCAAAATACTCACCATAGATGTGAATAGTACCAGTTCTCTGCAAGAGACGCAAGTCTGCACCAGCTGTAACAAATGCGGGCTTGTTTGTAAAATTATTTTTTGTGAATTGCATCATCCAGTCGAACACCGGGTATCCATCTGTTCCATTCCAGACTTCATTCCAGCCTTCATGTGTTCTCGCATTGAGAAGATTAAGTTTTGGTGTATACGCGCCTGCAGGAGAACATGCTTTGATGGCGTTAACCATACCAATAGTATACGGCGGATCAACAAGGTTATCATTTGACCCATGAAAAGTCCAGATAGGAATGTCTTTTAGAATACATGCCTGCGTAATATCTGTCTTTCCGGATATAGGAACAAACGCTGCAACCTTTGAAGGGTATGCAGCGGCATACGACCAGCAGGCAGCACCACCCAGGCTCATGCCTGTTAAATAAATTTTGTTGGCATCAATACTATATAATGTTCTCACATATTCTACCACTTCATTTACAGAATCAGGATCCCACTCCTGGTCGTTGTAATTCGGAATGTTTCTGTTTCTTCTCAACTGTGGAGAGATAACAATGAAAGGTCTTGTGTCAGGCCAATTACCAGTGGCAATTAATTGTGGTGGTGCTTTGTCTGATGATGTTGGATTTGTTAAGATCGATAAATTACTGCCGATGGAGGCTCCTCCATGCAGATAGAGAAGCATAGGAACAGGCGTTGAAGCTGTGTAGTTTTTTGGAAGATGAACCAGAAACTTTGTACCCCACGCGCTAACTAGCGAATCCTGATTCTTAGGATTATAAGTTTGAGCATGTGTAACATGATTTATGAAAATGACAGTTGATAGAATCAACAGGAAAAGATATAGTTTCCCAGCCATTAACTTATGCGATGGAGACTGTGAGGGCATTACAAATTAGTTAAGCGTGAAGTGTGATTTTAATCTAGCTTAATCTAATAAATCTTAAACAAAGAATATAATGCATTTCGTTTAATGGTATAAGAACAACTTGAGCAGCATCAGAATTTATCGGCGTTAAATTTTGACAGGAAGCCGAACCCAATATGCTTCGAGCTTTCCATAAAATTTTATGATTATGTGTAAAAAATGCTACAATAATTTTTCTCACATGAGATTTCGTATAAAATCAAAAAGTAATTCTTTGGATCAATTTTATGCTATAAACGTAGAAATGTATAGCTGCCAGTGGCATTGCTGACATAGGGCTGTCACATGGCCGGTTTAAATTCGAGACAATCAAAATATTCAAATCATGGAAACTAAAATTAATTTCACTGCAACGAAGACTGTTGCCATTAAAGCTCCCATTTCGAAAGTATGGGAGGCGCTTACAAAGCCTAAGCTTATTAAGAAATATTTCTTTGGAACAGATGCCAGCACCGATTGGAAGAAGGGGAGTCCTATCTTTTTCAGAGGTGAATGGGAAGGAAAACCATACGAAGATAAAGGTTTTATCCTGGATGTTGTCCCCGGCAAAATGGTTAAGTATTCCTACTGGAGTTCGTTCTCAGGAACTCAGGATATTCCAGAGAATTATGCTAACGTTACGTATGAACTCTCGCCAAATGATGATGGTGGTACAATATTAACCATCACTCAAGATGGTCTTGATTCTGAAGAACGCAAAAGACATTCCGAATCAAACTGGGGTATGATAATGGAGAATTTGAAAAAGTTAATTGAATAGTTATTAGTTCTTAGTCATTGGGAAATTAGTCATTAGGTTAGTGCGATTATTAATAGTAGCGATCAATGTTTTTAGGTTCAAAGTTTCAAGTTCAAGGTTCGCTGGCGTAAGCAACTTTGAACCTTGGAGCTTGAACTATTTTCAGCTTTACCTGATAACAATGACTAATTTCCCAATGACTGCTAACTAACCATGAATCGTAAAATCATTCATCTTGACATGGATGCCTTCTATGCTTCTATAGAGCAGCGAGATCACCCGGAATACAGAGGGAAGCCTATTGTTGTGGGAGGATCGCCTGAAGGAAGAGGTGGTGTTGTTGCAACGGCAAGTTATGAGGCACGTAAGTTTGGAATACGATCGGCCATGCCATCAAAGCGGGCAAAACAACTTTGTGATCATGTTATTTTTGTTCGTCCACGATTTGAAGTTTATAAAGAAGTATCGGGGAAGATTCGTGAAATCTTTCGTCGCTACACAGACATGATCGAACCTCTCTCATTAGATGAAGCTTACCTGGATGTAACAGAAGATAAGCAAGGCATTGGATCTGCTATTGAAATTGCCAAACTGATTAAACAAGCTATACGAGATGAATTGCAATTGACAGCATCGGCAGGTGTATCCATTTCAAAGTTCGTTGCCAAGATTGCCTCCGACATGAACAAGCCTGATGGATTAACATTCATCGGTCCTTCACGCATTGAGAGCTTCATGGAGAGATTGCCCGTTGAAAAATTCTTTGGCGTAGGCAAAGTAACGGCTGATAAAATGAAGAACATGGGACTTCATACAGGTGCTGATTTAAAAAAACTTACAGAAGCTGAACTCACAAAACATTTCGGAAAATCAGGAAGATTTTTTTACAAGATTGTGCGTGGCATTGATGATCGTGAAGTGCAACCTCACAGGGAAACAAAATCAGTAGGAGCGGAAGACACATTTTCGCATGACCTTACTGTTATTGACGATATGTATTTTGAACTTGACAAAATTGCGCAGATTGTTCATCATCGCCTTCAACGCAACGAATTGAAAGGTAGAACCATTACACTTAAAATCAAGTATCACGATTTCAAGATCATATCACGAAGTCAATCATTTGATGAACCGTTGAATGATTTTGATACGATCTCTTCAACAGCCAAACAACTTCTGGAAGGCACAGATCCCGAAACAAAAAAGATACGATTGCTGGGCATTTCACTCTCCAATTTTGGTGATCTCATTGTGCGGGTAAATGATGAACCAACAGATCAATTGAAATTATTTTAGATTCACTAAATTGAAAGGAAGCAACAATAGCATTATGGTAACTATTGAAAAATTCAGAGCATTGGCATTGTCCTTTCCTGAGGCGATTGAACAACCTCATTTTGAAAACGCATCATTCAGAGTTGGCAAAAAGATATTTGCAACGCTCAACGAAAAAGAAAAGAAAGCCTGCCTGAAGCTTAGCGAAATAAATCAGAATGTGTTTTCGTCTTTTGATAAAACTATAATCTATCCAGTACCAAATAAGTGGGGCAAACAAGGCTGGACATTTGTTCACCTTAACAAGGTAAGAAGTGAAATGTTGAAAGATGCATTATCGACAGCGTATTATGAAGTAGCGCCTAAACGACTGTCTAAACATGTGGAACCATGAAGTGACGATGGACACTAACACGAAGAAAAACTTTACAGCTTCTTAGTGAAACTTTGTGGCCTTCGTGGTCAAACTAAATCATGCTACAATAGAACTTACTTCCACACGAGCACAAGCATACCCACAAAAATGAGCGCTGCGCCTGCAATTATTTTAGGTGTAACAGGCTCTTTCAATAGTATGAAGGAGAGAATAAGTGTTATTACAATGCTTGCCTTATCGATGGCAGCGACATAAGAGACCAAGCCATCTTTCATTGCCCTGTAGTAAAAAAGCCAACTGAGTGTAGTAGTAAAACCAGAACAGATAAGAAATACAAGTTGCTTGCTTGTAACCAACGGAAATTCTTTAAGCCTATCGGTAAAAAAATTGAACGATGTTATCAGCAGAAAGATTGTTGCAGTACGTATCCCTAAGCCTACATCCGGATGAATATTTTGTAGTCCGTATTTAGCGAGCACGGAGGTAAGTCCGGCAAAAATCATTGAAAGTATGGCGTAAATAATCCAGGTTTCCATTCTAATGTATTAACGAGGATGTTACTGTAAGATCTAAGAAAATTCTCCATTCCTCACTTCTTAGGCTGACTAGGCCAAGTAAGTAAATTAATCTTCCTTCAGTGTTGCGTCTTTCTTCTTCTCAATATATTCATCCATTCGCGAAAGCAATCTCCACCATTCAGTACCATCGTTACGAAAAGTGCGGATAGCTCCGGCGCGCACCAATATTTTTCGAAGCTCATCATCTTCAAAACCACCCAGATAACTCTTCAGTGTTTCGAACGATCGGTCAGTATAATTTTTATGACTTAGAAAATGCCTGGCAGTACGCTCGGCCATAAACTCAGTTTTGAGTTCTTCCTGTTTTAACTTTAAATCGTAATCAAATTTACGGCCCTGGAGAAAATAAGAAATCAGTCCACCAATGAAGCTGGATATCGCGGCTATCAAAATGGTTTGTGTCATAACTGTATGAAGACTAACGTTATTTTACTAGCTGGCAGCTTTACTGATTAATTTCTTTACATGATCTGATACTGCTATTTTGCCAGCCTCCTGAATTGCCTTGGGAGACATTTTTTTTAATGTTTTTTTAAGAATATCAATTACCTTATCGTCATCATGGTGATTGGCAAACTCATCTAAATAATATTCGACAAACACCAGGCAGATTACATCTTCAAGAAGTTGCGTGTCAGGATTTTGGTGAAGTTGCTTCTTCTGCAGAAGAGACTTTACTTTATCAATGGTATCCTGATCGTATTCACATTCGTGTAAAATTCGTTCAGCAATTGTTGCATGATGAATAGCAAGCTGACTTCGCCATTGCAAATACCCTTTTCTGTCCATAGGGTAAGCGTTGCGTGAAATTTCCCAGCGACCAATATGCTGACATCGTGCTGCGAGTTGAACATGTTCAGGAGCATCAGGAGCATAGTGACTAAGTTTGCTTGTCATGCGTACTGCATAGAGAAACTCCTTGGGAATGTCATTATCTTCGGTTTTCTCCCGGTTAGGATCATTGCCGTTGTACGTATCAAAAGATGCTATTGCGCGCTCAAACCTTTTTAAATCTGTCATTCAATTTGTTGTTCAACGAATACCTATACTGCCACTTTTAATAATGGCTCCGTAAATATGCATTGAACTTGTTCAGCTAACAAACTTTCTTCGACTACTTTACCAATAACAATAACTGCGGGTGATTCTATTTGCTGCTCTTGCACTATCTTTTGTATTGTGCTCAACGTACCCCTTACGGCTTTTTGTCCTGGTAACGTAGCCTGTTGAATGATAGCAACAGGCTCTTTGCAATCTCGTGCCTTATTAAATATAGGAATTAATTTAGACAATTGACTAAGCCCCATGAGTATTATGACAGTTGCCGTAGATTGGGCAGCGTGATAAACGTCAGATGAAATCTCGCCATTTGAAAGTGTACCAGTGACAACCCAGAAGCTTTCATTAACACCACGTTTGGTTAATGGAATGCCGACAGCCGCAGGAGCAGACAAAGCACTTGATACTCCTGGTATAACTTCAACCTCTACTCCACGCTTCATAGCATACTCAAGCTCTTCGTGTCCACGCCCAAAGACATAAGGATCTCCACCCTTAAGTCTCACTACATTTTCATATTGACAGGCGTAGAATACAAGCAATTGGTTGATCTCATCTTGTTTGAAAGCGTGCTTGTTTTTACGTTTTCCTACGTAGATCAATTTACACCCTGGTTTTGCATAATTCAATAACTCAGGCGATGATAGCGCATCATATAAGATGACTTCAGCCCTTTCGATAGCTCTCATTCCCTTTAATGTGATCAATTCCGGATCTCCAGGTCCAGCGCCTACTATACTTATAGAACGCTTTTTAGCATGGTTTGCCATAGTTTTGAATATTTTTACGTAAATTTACGTAAATAATGTTTAAATGTGATTGATAATTGATGATTATTAGGTAATATTACGTAAAATTTACTTGAACATGAGAAAGAAACGAGTAATAGTAGTAGGAAATGGCATGGTTGGTTATAAGTTCTGCGAGAAACTACGTAGCAATCAGGCCGCTCAGGATTTTGAAGTAATAGTATATGGAGAGGAGCCGCGCCCGGCATACGATCGGGTTCACTTAAGCAGCTATTTCTCAGGTTCCACAGCAGATGACTTGCTGATGGCCCCGGCCTCATGGTATAGCGACAATAATATTGTATTACATACAGGTGAGTTAGTTGTAGATATTAATCGCGAGGCTAAGACAATACGAACTCATCAGGGTAAAGAAGACACTTATGATTACCTCGTTCTTGCAACGGGATCAAGCGCATTCGTTCCTGCATTAGAAGGTGTAGAACGTGATGGCGTTTTTGTTTATCGAACCATCGAAGATCTCAATCAGATAATAGCATACGGAAAGAAAGTAAACAGGGCAGCCGTAATGGGTGGCGGACTTTTAGGGTTGGAAGCCGCCAAAGCCTTGCTTGATCTTGGACTTGAAACTCATGTAATAGAATTTGCACAGCGCCTCATGCCACGGCAAGTTGACGACGCAGGTTCACAAGTACTGGCACAAAAGTTAACGCAGCTTGGTATCACCATTCATACCGGTAAGAGCACTAAAATGATTGAAGGCAATGGCAAGCTTGAAGCTCTGACCTTTGCAGATGGTACACGCCTGGAAATTGGTATGCTCGTTATTTCTGCTGGTATCCGTCCACGCGATGAAGTTGCTAAACATGCCGGACTGCAGGTTCATTTACGCGGCGGTATCATCGTTGATAACTTCATGAAAACTAACGATGAAAACATCTTTGCCATTGGTGAAGCGGTAGTGCATAACGGTATGGTATATGGCCTTGTAGCACCAGGTTACGAAATGGCCGATGTTGTAGTGAAGCAATTAGTAGGCGACACATCAAAACAATTCACAGGCTTTGATATGTCTACCAAGTTAAAACTGATGGGTGTTGACGTGGGTAGCTTTGGTGATCCGTTTGGAGAGACACCTGGAAGCATTCCTATTTCATTTCAGGATAGAAGAAATGGTATCTACAAGCGCATCAATATTTCTGAAGATGGCAAGTATTTGCTTGGAGGTATTTTGGTTGGCGATGCAAGTCAATACAATATTCTTCATCAGATGGTGGCGAACAAGATGCCATTGCCTGCAGAGCCTGAGTCATTGATCTTGGGCGCGCGTGGTGGCAAAGGAGAAGAAGACGCTGGTGCTGGTGTAAAAAGCCTGCCTGATACAGCACAGATTTGCTCATGTGAAAACATTACAAAAGGAGCTATTGTAGCGCAAGTAACGGAGTGTGGAGCCAGAACTATTGACGATATCAAGAAATCTACCAAAGCCTGTACAGGTTGTGGCGGATGTACGCCAATGGTTAACGACATATTGAAGATCACATTAGAATCACTGGGACACACAGTAAAGAAATCACTTTGTGAACACTTTGATTTTACACGCCAGGAGCTTTATGATATTATCAAAGTAAAAGGTATCAAGAGCTATGATAAATTACTTACTGACCATGGAAAAGGTGATGGCTGCGAAATCTGTAAGCCTGCTGTAGCATCACTCATGGCGAGTATCTGGAACGAGTTGATTGTTAACCAGGATACTATTCAGGATACCAACGATCGCTTCCTTGCCAATATCCAACGTGGCGGAACGTATTCAGTAGTTCCACGAATTGCAGGTGGAGAAATTACACCAGACAAACTTTCTGCTATAGGTCGCATTGCCAAAAAATATAATCTATATACAAAGATTACCGGTGGCCAACGTATCGATATGTTTGGAGCGCATGTAGAGCAATTACCGGATATATGGGAAGAACTTATTGATGAAGGTTTTGAAAGCGGGCATGCTTATGGAAAATCACTTCGTACTATAAAAAGCTGTGTTGGTTCAACATGGTGTCGTTATGGTGTTCAGGACTCCGTGTCGTTTGCCATCTTTGTTGAAGAACGTTACAAAGGACTTCGCTCACCACACAAACTTAAAGGTGCAGTGTCAGGCTGTATTCGCGAATGTGCCGAAGCTCAATCAAAAGATTTTGGAATAATCGCTACGGATAAAGGTTGGAATTTATATGTGTGTGGAAATGGCGGTGCGCGTCCTCAACACGCCAAGCTTTTGGTAGCCGATGTTGATACTGATACATGCATTAAATACATCGATAGATTCTTGATGTACTATATCAAAACTGCTGATCCATTAACCCGTACAGCAACATGGTTAAACAAAATGGAAGGTGGTTTAGAATATCTGTACGATGTTGTTGTTAACGACTCTCTTGGCATTGGCGAAGATCTTGAACGCGAAATGAAAGAGCTTATAGCCAGCTACCATTGCGAATGGAAAAAAGTTGTTGAGTCACCAGAACTTAGAGCCAAGTTCAAACACTTTGTGAATGTAGACGAATCTGATCCTGCCATTGAATATGTAGATATGCGCGGACAGAAATGCCCGGTGGACTGGAATGCTTCAAAACACTAAGATCATTTTTTTTAATAAATCATTAAACATCGAGAATAGAGGTATGGAACTTGTAAATGATACTGCCACACATAACAATGTTAAGACTTGGTTTAAGGCGGCACGTGTAAATGATTTTCCGGAGAATGGCGGTGCATGTGTTAAGTATAATGATCTGCAAATTGCTGTGTTCAATTTTACAAGACGTGGCGAATGGTATGCCTGCCAGAATATGTGTCCACATAAAATGCAGATGGTACTTTCACGTGGCATGATAGGTTCAGTTGAAAATGAACCAAAAGTGGCATGTCCTTTTCACAAGAAAGCCTTTTCACTCAAAACAGGTGAATGTCTTAACGCCGATGAGTGCAGCATTACAGTTTATCCCGTAAAAGTCGAAGAAAACTACGTATACATAGGTTTTTACTAAGCAAACTCCTTCAGTTTAGGTTAGGAATGTCCGGGTGTTGCTTAGTCGCCCGGCATTTTTTTTATATTTATCACGTAAAAACACGTAATTTTAATACGTAATGAATCTCAATTTCGAGCAAGAGGCGAAACTTCATCTGAATAAGTTCAGTAAGCTGGGCACGTGGTATATTTTGGCGTT
>DATCRE010000138.1:0-4138 GCA_036569145.1 Cyclobacteriaceae bacterium | reverse complement strand
TAACTCTGTTTTATGTAATGTTCATAACGTTCAACGATAAGAATATCAAACTTTGACAGTGCAGAGAAGTAAGCAATGGAAGGAAGATATTGAGTTTCGGCTAATACAGATTTCACTGAAAGAATTAATAAAGTTTTAAGTTCTCCGTTGGTAAGTTGTAATCAGGCCGCAATCATAAATCAATTTCACCAAGACCTTGTCTGACGATGGTGAGCTCTGATGTAGTACAGTCAACAACGGTTGAAGGTATATTTCCACCGACACCACCATCAATAACAATTTCCACAAGATGTTTAAAGTCTTCATAGATTTCTTCCGGATCGGTAGTGTACTCTTTAATAGTATCATCATCTTTTATGGAAGATGTAATGAGCGGATTGCCAAGTCTTTCAACAATAAAACGAGGAATAGCATGATCAGGTATTCGAATACCAACGGTCTTCTTATTGACATCCAATATTTTAGGAACTTTGGTGTTTGATTCTAAGATGAATGTAAAAGGACCGGGCAAAGATTTCTTCAATAATTTAAATACAGGTGTATCAATTCTTTTTACATATTCAGAAATGTGACTCATATCGTTGCATATGAAAGACAAATCCATTTTCTGAGGCTTCACATTCATAATCTGGCAAAGTCTCTCAACAGCTTTGCGATTCATTAAGTCGCAGCCTATTCCATAAATAGTATCGGTGGGATAGATGATAATTCCTCCATCTCTTAGAATTTCAATAACCCGATCTATTTTGCGCTCCTCCGGATTTTTTGGGTGTATTTTGATGAATTCAGCTGCCATAACACTGTAAAGTTGGTTCAAATTACTGTATGTTCATACAAATTCATGAACCCTGACTGTGAACAAATTTTGTATTTTTGATCCCTAAATTTAATTTATACATGAAGCCAAGTAAGGGACTGATATTCTTTCTGCTTTTTTCAATTCTTCTGATCTCGTTTTCATTTTATGGTTATCAGATTGTTTATACTCCAAATGTTCTGGTAGAAAAGAATAATCGCATTTTAGTAATTCCGGTTAATGCAGATTTCAAAACAGTGCAGGACGAATTACATAAGGGTGAGTATGTTCAGGATTTAATGGCTTTTAGTTTCCTGGCAAAAATAATGGGTTATCATCACCAGGTTAAGTCGGGCAGATATGCGTTACGTAGTGGCATGTCTAACCTTGAAGCTATCAGGTTGCTGCGGTCTGGTAAGCAAGATCCTGTTAAGATTACTTTTAATAATGTAAGACTAATTCCGGATTTAAGTGAAAAGATTACCCGAAACCTGGGCATCTCGCAAGATGAATTTGAAGCAGGCCTCATCAAGTTTGCTATGAATAATAAATATGGATTCAACAAGGATAATATCCTCACCATGTTTATACCCAATACCTATGAAGTATATGCTAATGTTAGTGTAGAATCTCTTCTTGAAAAAATGCATCGTGAATACGAGAAATTCTGGAGCGCCGAACGCAAAGAAAAAGCAAAGAAGCTGGGATTAACACCAATAGAAGTTTCAATTCTTGCTTCAATCGTTCAAGCCGAAACTGTGAAACGTGATGAGGCTCCAATTATAGCAAGCTTATATCTTAACAGACTCAGCAAGGGTATTGCTTTGCAGGCTGACCCAACGCTTGTTTTTGCTGTTGGTGATTTTAGTTTGAAGCGCGTGTTGAATGAACATAAGCAAATAGATTCTCCATATAATACTTACTTATATCCCGGACTTCCTCCCGGGCCAGTGAACATGCCAGAAATTAGCTCTATTGATGCCGTCCTGAATTATACGCCAACGAATTATTACTATATGTGTGCGAAAGAAGATTTCTCTGGCAGACATAATTTTACAAATAGTTATAAAGAGCACATGGACAATGCCGCCAAGTATCAACGCGCTCTTACCATCGAACAGCGTAAGGGAGCAGCTGCTGCCGCACAACAAAAGCATTAATTGATGTATCAATCAACAACAACGGTGCGCGTGCGCTATGGTGAGACAGATCAGATGGGATACGTCTACTATGGCTTTTATGCTATGTACTATGAAGTAGCGCGTGTTGAGAGCTTGCGCCAGTTGGGTGTGACCTACAAAGAAATAGAAGCGATGGGTGTAATCATGCCCGTGCTTGAAAACAAATCCAGGTATGTAGTGCCTGCACGCTACGATGAATTGCTAACAATTGTGACAACAGTCAGGGAAAAACCTGGCGTTAGAATAAAGTTTGAATACGAAATTTTTAATGAGGAGAATAAGCTTATTCACCAGGGTGAGACGTTGCTTGCATTCGTAGACAAAAATTCAAACAGGCCCCGGAGACCACCCGAACAAATGGAGAAAGTTCTTGCCCCCTTTTTTACTTAAGATGAAGTATAGATACCGAAGAATATTTTTGCAATGGACACCGGGCAGTCTCTTGTTTCGATGGCTTAAGAGAATCCGTTTTCATAAATATGAGAATGTATCGCTTTATAAGTTGCTGAAATTATTTTTGAAGAATCTACACGAAGATGAAATTTTAGATCGGGCTAACGGTGTAGCCTACAATTTTATACTGGCAGTTTTTCCAGCAATCATTTTTCTCTTCACACTGATCCCTTATGTAACAGTTTATTTTCCTGAAGTTAATAATGAGAGCATTATGAATTTTCTTGGCGACATGATGCCATCCAGTATGTATGATGTTATCTCATCTACCGTGCTTGATATTTTAAGCAACCAACGTGGAGGACTGCTTACGTTTGGTTTTATATTTTCCTTATATCTCTCAACCAATGGAATGCTAGCGCTGATGCGTGCTTTTAATGCATGTTATAAAACTATTGAAAAGCGAAGCATCTGGAAAATGCGTTTCATCGCAGCGATACTTACAATAATATTGACTATTGTATTGTTTATGGCTGTAACCTTACTGATTGTCGGCCAGATTGTGCTGGATTATATTATGACACATCTTCCTGATTTTGAAGGACTGCACATGGATGACTATACCGTATACATGATTCTTATTTTACGCTTCATCATTATCTTCATTGTCTTTTTCCTGGCCATATCTTCCATCTATTATTTCGGGCCAGCCATACATTATAACTGGAAATTCTTTTCCATCGGATCGCTCATAGCAACATTTTTAGCCCTGGCCGTATCGTATGGGTTTTCGTATTACGTTTCCAACTATAGCACCTATAATAAGGTTTATGGTTCTATCGGTGTGCTTATTGCGCTGATGGTTTGGGTGCAACTTATTACAGTTGTTCTACTTGTCGGTTATGAAATCAACGCCAGCATACATCATGGTGTAAAGCTTGAAGCCTTGAGCAATGCCCGCAAAAAAAGATTAGGAAAACTAATTTAACGGCTTTGTCAGCTGCGAGACGGTTTTAGCAGGCCATTGGGAAACAACTTTCGTTAATAGTGCAACATCCGATCAACTTTTTTGTTGCGTATGTGTTTAACAGAAAGTAGTCGTAACGTAATCTTAACCGTATCAATCATGCGTAAAGTAACATTAGCATTGGCCTTATGCCTCACTACCTTGTTTGCCTGCAACAGCCAGGTTCGAGAAAGTTCAAAATCAAAAAACAATACTATTATGGATTCAACTAAAGTTGTAAAGTCAGAAGAAGAATGGAAAAAAGTTCTGACCCCTGAACAATATTCAATTTTACGTGAGAAAGGTACAGACCGACCTTTCACCGGAAAATATTATTTAACAACCGACAAAGGTACTTATTTATGTGCGGCCTGTGGCGCAGAACTCTTCACTTCAGATATGAAATTTGAATCGTCATGCGGCTGGCCAAGTTTTGATAAAGAAATATTGGGTGGAAAAGTAAAAACACAAACGGATTATTCACATGGCATGGTGCGCACTGAAATACTGTGTGCACGTTGCGGCGGACATCTTGGCCATTTATTTGATGACGGTCCAACAGATACAGGCAAACGCTATTGTGTGAATTCAACGTCTTTGAATTTTGTGAAAGCGAAGTAGTCTTATTTTAGTTCAAGAGTTCAAAGTTCCAGGTTCAAGTCGTTGTCATTACCAAAACTTTGAACCAGGAACTTTGAACTAAACAACCTTGAATTAATACGCCTCAGCAATATCCAAATAGAAACCTGATTGCTGTTTGCC
>DATCRE010000137.1:0-13928 GCA_036569145.1 Cyclobacteriaceae bacterium | reverse complement strand
GTCAACTATTGATGATACCAGGAAACTTGGTGAAGCCGTTAACGCCTCCGGCGCATTTGATGTGGTGATTCATAACGCGGGAGTTTACCAGGCACCATCGAAAACAATTTTCGCTGTTAACACATTAGCACCTTATATTCTTACTTGCCTGATACAAAAACCAAAGCGACTGATCTATCTGAGTTCAGGCTTGCATCTTTCTGGCCGGGCAAACTTTGATGAATTCAATCCAGACAAAAATCAAATCAGCTATTCCGATTCCAAACTTCACGTGCTGATATTAACAATGGCTGTTGCACGCAAGTGGGCTGATGTATTTTCCAATGCTATTGATCCGGGATGGGTTCCAACAAAGATGGGTGGCAAGGGCGCTCCGGATGATCTCCAAAAAGGTTACGAGACACAAGTATGGCTGGCAACTAGCGAAGATGAAAAAGTGAAGGTCAGCGGACGATACTTTCATCATCAGAAGGAGCGCACGTACAACTCCGCAGCTGATGATGTGATCTTACAGAATAAATTTTTACAGCGTTGTCAAGACATCACGGGTGTTGTGTTTCGATAACGTTAGAAGTTTTCATAGTGATGATAAAGATTTTTTGTCTATAGTTTGTGCGACCTACTTCTATTCGACATTCAGCATATCTTAAAGAAAATCAATAATCTTTAAACCAAACGCTGGAGCACTAGTGTTAAGCCCGTTAGGAATATCAGCATTAGTGTTATTCTTTTGAATTTTTCCTGATCGATAGAATTCAATATAAGTTTCCCAAGATAGCTACCAAGGCTTGCCGCAATCATTAGAACTGGTATATATAGAATCTTGTCTTTTGGAAAATAGTCGCTCTCGAGATAAATAATTGTTCTACTTAAATCAACACCAAAGTCAATGAGTGCAGACGTTCCAACGAAGAAATTCTTTTCGAGATTAAAAGAGGCCAGGGCAAGTCCGCGGATTGCACCACCTGTTCCAATGAACCCGGCAAGAAATCCGGCAACAGCTCCACTGGTTAAAGAATTTTTTACTGTTGCTGAAATGGAAAAATCAGGATTGAAAAACAGTAAGGCGCTGAATGCTAACAGAAACATTCCAAGAATCATGCTCACATAATCAAGCGCCATATACCGGGTTAATAAAGCACCTACAATAACAAAAACAATACTCGATCCTCCTAACCACACAGTCAGTTTCCAGTCAATAGTCTTTCTGAACAAAATGATTTTGGCCGTGTTACTGAAAACATGTAGAAGCCCAGTTAATGCAAGCACTGTTCTGAAATCAAAAAAGAATTGACTCAGCGGAACAAAAAACAACGACGACCCGAAACCTCCAAGTGTGCCAAGAATTTCAGCAATGAGAGTGAGTGCAAAGAAGATAAATATTTCTATCCTTAGAGACATTTTACAACGAACCTCCGGGTGATATGTTTTAGAAAGTATTATACTTCCGCGGGCACATTCTTCATTGAATAAGTCCAGACAAGACCTTTGGTGTGATTAGCAATGTCTTCAGCCAAACTACCATTGATCAAATGAGAAATTCCTTTTCTTCCATGCGTTCCAATCGCGATCAGATCACCTTTAACAGCTTGAGTAAATTCAAGAATACCTCTTTCTTCGTCAGTGTGATTAAACACGCTAATGGTATAGTTATTCAACATGAAACGTTTTGCAAAAGTCTCAAGACGTTCGTTGGTTATTGTATCTGAAGTAAAATTCAGCGGTGTATTAATCCATACAAGATGTAAGTGTGCCTTAAAGAAATTCTGAAGAGCTTTTACCTTCATCACCAAATCTTCCTGATCATCTGTCTCAAATGTATTGGGAAATATGATACTCTTGATAGATCCTTTATAGTAGTTTTTCATTATCAGAACAGGAACACGTGAGTTGCGTACCACTCGCTCTGCATTCGACCCAATGAAAAGCTCGCGTGAACCACTTGCTCCATGTGATCCCATGACAATAAGATCAATGGATTCCTTTTCGACATAATCCTGGATCATGCGCGCTACTGCACCAAACTGAATTTTAAAGATCACCTTTACACCTTCAGTTTTATATTTTTCAGTGAGCTTACTGAAATGACTTTCTGACTTTTCTTTCAACTCTTTCAAAAGTTGCTCTTCAAAATTCAGAACAGGCATAAGAACCGTATCGTGAAGAACGGGGAGCTCAATAACATGAAGCAGATGTATAACACCCTTCGATTGCTGAGCAATGTCAATAGCAAATCGGTATGCACCGATAGCCGGTTTTGAAAAATCACAAGGAACTAAGATTTTTTTCATGGCGATAATGTTTTGTTGACAAACTAAAAATATCAATATGATTACATTGAGGCATTGAGCATCATCACGAAAAAAAATGATTTGTGTCATGCCTGGCTTAAAAGTCTTTTCAGATCTTTCTGTTATGGATGTAAACGTTAAATTTTTGGGAGCTGCCGGCACTGTCACCGGTTCCCGATTTCTTCTCGACATAGAAAAATCAAGAGTGTTATTCGACTGTGGTTTATTTCAAGGATCAAAAGAACTCCGATTAAGAAACTGGGATTCTTTTCCTGTACCAGCAGATTCTATTGACGCAGTTGTAATTAGTCATGCCCACATCGATCATACCGGGTATTTACCAAGATTAGTAAAAGAAGGCTTCAAGGGTCCAATCTATTGCACTCGCCCTACAGCGGATTTGATGGAGATCATGTTGCTGGATTCGGCTAAGCTTCAGGAAGAAGAAGCCTCCTTTGCCTATGAAAAAGGATATTCAAAACACGCTATACCCCAACCGTTGTACACCACTCAGGATGCGGAATCAGTTTTTCCCTTAATACAAAAATATAATTACGAAGAGCGCTTCAGGCTTGCTGACAACATAGAAATAGTTTATAAGGATGCAGGACACTTGTTGGGCTCGGCAATAACGGAGTTTCATATTAAAGGAAACACACAATCAAAAACCATTGTGTTCTCGGGAGATCTAGGGAGAAATAATGATATCATGCTTCGTCCTCCGGCCATTATCGAAAATGCCGACATTCTTTTTATTGAATCAACTTACGGCAACAAAAACAATCCGGCACTCAATCCGGAAGGAGATCTTGAGCGAATCGTCAAAGAAACTTTTGCAAAAGGTGGAGTTGTTCTTATCCCTGCTTTTGCTGTAGGCCGCACACAAGTGCTTCTTTACTATCTGCATCAACTTATGGAAGCTGATAGAATACCTGACGTGCCGGTTTATATTGACAGTCCTATGGCAATCTCAGCTACATATCTATACTATCGCTTTCCTGATTATCATAAAGTAAAATTCAATCAAAATGAATTTGCGCGACAACTGGAAACAAACATGTTACAGTTCGTAAAGACATCAAAGCATTCGAAAACGTTGAACAGCATTAAAAACAATGCTATCATTATTTCATCAAGCGGAATGATGACAGGTGGAAGAATATTACATCACTTGTATCATAGATTACGCAATCCGCAGGATACTGTTATTGTTGCTGGCTACCAAGCTGAAGGAACCCGCGGGAGAAAACTCGTTGACAACGAACCTACCATCAGAATTTTTGGAGAGGAAGTTCCTGTAAAATGTACCATAGAAAATATGACGTCACTCTCAGGACATGCTGATAAAGAAGAACTCTTCCAATGGATGAGCAATTTCAGATCAGCGCCAAAAATGACATTCACAGTTCATGGTGAAAAGAATCACCTGGAAGCTTATAGCAAAGGCATCAGGGAGCGCTTCGGTTGGAATGTGATTCAACCAGCATATCTTGAAACTGTTGAATTGTTTAACGGCATCTAGTGTTAAGGCAATAATTTAGTTATCTTGATATCTTTCAAACAACCGAACTAATGAAAACAATGACGTGCAAACAACTCGGCGGGGCCTGCAATCAATCCTTTAGCGCCAATACATTTGATGAGATTGCCATGATGGTGAGCAAACATGCCCGCGAAATGGTTCAACAAGGTGATGCAGCTCATATTGAAGCGATGAATGAGATGCGTAGTAAAATGACTTCGCAGGAAACGATGAATGCATGGATGGACGAAAAGCGAAAAGCATTTGATAGTTTATAAAATGACAACGGTAATCATGAAGACTACAGCGTTGTTAATTTTTGTTCTTTTGTTTTCAGGCAATCTCTTTGGGCAGGAAGAAAACAAACAAATCGTTCGATTAGCAAAATTGGTAATAGACTCTACGCAGCTTGAAACCTACAATTCGTTTCTGAAGGAGGAAATTGAAACATCTGTTAACGTTGAGCCCGGCGTATTGACCTTATATGCTGTGGCAGAAAAAAATCAGCCAACACACGTTACCATTCTTGAGATTTACACAAATGAAGAAGCTTATAAAAAACACATTCAAACACCACACTTTCTCAAGTATAAGAATAGCACAAAGGATATGGTAAAGTCGCTTGAGCTTATAGAGGCTACACCGTTAGTTCCTCACATGAAATTCAAATAAAACTAATTGCTGGAAAAAACTCTTTTGTAATAGCATGGAATTGAAATTAGCTTAAAGGCGCAATCGCCCCTTCTAATTGTCGTTTTTCCCCATCGTGAGTTCAGTAAGAGCAATTTACATTTGTAAAACAACTTTTTAGTTATGCTAAAGTTACAGATGAGAATGTCAATCGATGGTTTCAATCCAACCAGATTTCTTTGCTTCGAAGATCCGATCAAAAAAATTCAGCTTTAAAATAAATTTTATCATTTATTTTGAGAAACCAATTAGTTGCACATATATTTGCAACTGATTAGTTGCTCAACTTAAACAACAGCACAATGAGAAGAGATATTTTTCAGGCGATTGCAGACCCTACACGGCGGGCAATCATAACGTTAATTGCATTGCAGGCAATGACACCAAATGCCATTGCTGACAATTTCAATACTACACGACAAGCTGTTTCTAAACACCTGCGCATTCTCACTGAATGTGAACTGGTAAAACAAGAACAACAAGGAAGAGAAATTTACTACTCCCTTGAAATTGAAAAAATGAAAGAGATTGACAAATGGCTTAACCAATTCAGAAAAATTTGGGAAGCCCGCTTTAATCAACTTGACAAAGTATTATCAACCATGAAAAAACAAAAAAAATGAACACTACATCACTATTTGATTTTGTTGCTGACAAATCAACAAAAACGGTAACCATTACCATGGAATTTGACGCCGAACTTGATCTGGTATGGGATGCCTTTACTATTCCGGAAATCCTCGATCAATGGTGGGCACCTAAGCCCTTTCTTTCAAAAACAAAACACATGGACTTCAACGTTGGTGGCCGGAGATTTTATGCCATGGTAAGTCCTGATGGAAAAGAGGGTTGGGCTATTCAGAAGTATGAATCTATAACACCCAAAACCAATTTCAAGATGTTCAACACTTTTGCAGACAAGGATGAAAATCCGCAGTTGCCAGGTTCTAATTGGGATTTGAATTTCAGCGAGCACGACGGTATGACAAAAGTTAATGTCAGCATTTATAATGAATCGCTTGAACGGATGGAGGGCTTGCTTGAAGGCTTCAAGTTAGGAATGGCTGCGACATTTGAACAGCTGAAAGATCTCTTGACAACGCTATCCAAAAAATGATTAGCGTTTTCAAAACTTTGTTGTAACGGCTCTTGGTGCATGCTTTGAAATGTTTGCAGATAATTTGGTGTTCAATGGATGGCAGACTTTACTTCTGACCAGAAGTAACTGACTAAAAATAATGAACGCTCAAACATATACGGATAAAGTTGCTCGAACGTAGTAGAAGCATCACTGTTGGCCCGCACATGAAATCAAGTAACAAAATTGTGAAGGTGCTTATCGTAAGCGCCATTACAACGGGTAATCTATTGGATAATATTTCAAGTAGTTTTTTGAATGGAGAGTGAGTTTTTATAAATGTAAATACTACATTTATAAATTCAAACAACACATTCCTATACGAAGATTGCATCGCACGGGAATGTTATTACAAACTCTAACACATTTAAAGATGTTAAAAAAAATTGCTCCACTTATTGCACTCTTAACAGTTGTAACATTTGCAAAAGCTCAAAAATACGAACGAACTCCCTCCGGTATTCGGGCAACCGTAGGCTCTACCAGTATTGAGCTAACTTTTTATTCTCCATCTATTCTGAGAATTACAAAAGCACTGGAAGCGAAAGAAGCAAAGAGAAAAAGTTTGTCTGTAATTAAGACAGCAGAAAATGTAAAAGTTGATGTAAAGAATGAGAAAAACATTGTTACACTTTCTTCAGGCGTGATCGTTGCTGATCTCGATTTGCAAACGGGAATTGTAAGCTACCGGAATAAATCAGGAGCAAAATTATTGAAAGAAAAGACGACTGCGTTTGAGGATTTTAACGATGCAGGAAATAAAACTCACAGTGTGTCGCAGGCTTTTTCTTTGGACTCTACCGAATCGATTTATGGATTGGGGCAATTCCATGATGGAAAAATGAATCAACGGCATCAAACAAGGCAATTGATTCAGGGAAATCTCGAAGATGTAATTCCATTCTTTCTTTCTGTAAAGGGATATGGAATATTCTGGGATAATTATTCACCTACCACTTTCACTGATAATTATAATGAAACTTCTTTCAAGTCAGAAGTGGGAGAATGTGCCGACTATTATTTTATGTATGGTGGTAATGCAGATGGAGTAGTCTCTTGCATGCGCGAATTAACCGGAAAAGCACCGATGTTTCCGTTGTGGACATTTGGTTATTGGCAAAGTAAAGAGCGTTATAAAAGTCAAGATGAAATTACAGACGTAGTAAAAAAGTATCGTGCGTTATCTGTGCCACTTGATGGAATCATACAAGATTGGCAATACTGGGGAAACAATTATCTATGGAATGCTATGGATTTTTTAAATCCTGAGTTTCCAAAGCCAAAGAAGATGATCGATACTGTACATGCAATGAATGCGCACATGATCATTTCTATCTGGTCGTCCTTCGGGCCTAAAACATTGCCCTACCAGGATCTCGATAAAAAAGGAATGCTGTTCAATATTAAAACGTGGCCAATGTATGCCCTTGATCGCTGGCCAGCAGATACACGATATCCATCTGGTGTACGGGTTTATGATGCCTATAATCCCGAGGCACGAGACATTTACTGGAATTATGCTAACAAAGGTATTTTCTCCCTGGGCATGGATGGATGGTGGATGGACTCAACTGAGCCAGATCATTTCGAAGTGACGAATGAAGATATGGACACTAAAACATATTTAGGTTCTTTTCGAAAAGTAAGAAATGCGTTTCCTCTTATGACGGTTGGTGGTGTATCCGATCACCAGCGTGCTACCTCCTCAGAAAAGCGAGTGTTTATTCTCACACGTTCTGCATTTGCCGGACAACAACGATACGGATCTAACACATGGTCAGGAGATGTTGTTTCAAGCTGGAAAGCATTACACAATCAGATCACCGCAGGATTGAACTTCACACTCTGTGGTATCCCCTACTGGAACTCGGATATCGGCGGATTTTTTCTTTGGGAATATCCGAATAAATTAAATGATGCTGATTACCGTGAGCTCTATGTGCGCTGGTTAGAATTCGGTACGTTCTGTCCTATGATGCGCTCGCATGGCACAGATGCACCACGGGAAATTTATCAATTCGGTAAGAAGGGCAATAGCTACTACGATGCAATCGAAAAGTATATTCACTTACGATACTCACTGCTGCCCTATATTTATTCAACCTCATGGAATGTCACCAACAAAAACTCAACTCCAATGCGAGCTCTTGTCATGGATTTTGCTAATGATAAGAATGCGATTAATCGTGATGATGAATACATGTTTGGAAAATCGATTCTTGTTGCACCGGTTATTGAACCTATGTACTCTAGGATCGCCGTTAACGGACGCGACACAGCACGTGTCGAAGATTTCAGCACGCTCAAGTCGAGATCTCTTTATCTCCCTGCAGGCACTGGCTGGTATGATTTCTGGACGGGAGAAAAAATCGCCGGAGGTAAATCGATCAGCAAGCAAACTCCAATCGATATTATGCCGCTTTATGTAAAAGCCGGTTCCATTCTTCCATGGGGTCCGAAAGTTCAATATGCCCAGGAGAAAAAATGGGATAATCTTGAAATAAGAATTTTTGAAGGAGCAGATGGAGAATTCACATTGTATGAAGACGAAGGTGATTCATACAATTATGAAAAAGGACAATATTCTGAAGTGACATTTCAATGGAACGATAAGCAACGAGTCTTAACTATTTCAAAAAGAAAGGGTTCGTTTCCCGGAATGCTCATGAACAGAACATTCAATCTTATCACAGTGTCGCCCGGTAAAGGAGCAGGACAAGCTCTATCAGAAAAATACGATAAGACTGTGAGTTATAAGGGAGATGTCATAAAGATTAAATTATAACGACTATAACTCAATTTCTTATAGTTGCTGATTGCATATAAACTTCTGCGAGAGTACAATAATTAATCATGCATCTTTTGAAGATGAGATTCCGTATCAGTAGTTTTATTCTGTAGTATTTCGATGTAGTCGCATGCTTTAAATCATAGAATCTTTTAAAGCATGCGACTCTCATTACATAATGCCACATAGAGAGTAAATTCTATTTTGTAAATACGTTGAACCATGATTGAACATTTCCCTTTAATGTTAGCACTTGTCATCGCCATTGTGCTATTGATAATGCTGGCAAATAAAATTAAAGTGGCATACCCGGTTTTGTTAGTTGTTGCAGGGCTGCTGATCAACTTGATACCTGGAATGCCTGTTATACACGTTGATCCAAAATTTATTTTTTTCATAGTCTTACCTCCCCTGCTCTACGAAGCAGCCTGGGCTATTTCGTGGAAAGAGTTATGGCGTTGGAGACGCATTATTTTCAGCTTCGCTTTTGTGGTTGTGTTTTTATCGGCCATGACTGTAGCTTTTGCAGCCAATATTTTCATTCCTGGTTTTACGTTGGCGCTCGGCTTTTTATTGGGTGGCATTGTATCACCTCCTGATGCGGTTAGTGCCAGCGCCATATTGAAATTTGTAAAAGTACCAAAACGTATGTCCTCCATACTGGAAGGTGAAAGTCTGTTGAATGATGCATCTTCACTTATCATCTTTCGTTTTGCTATGATCACCGTTGGAACGGGCCAGTTTATCTGGCAGAATGCTGCTTTGAGTTTTGGCTGGATGATGATTGGAGGTGTCGGAACTGGATTAATAGTCGGATTGATTTTCATGAAAGTCCACAAATATTTTCCCACCGATGCAAACATGGATATCATTTTAACACTGATCACTCCTTACATCATGTACATGGTTGCAGAAGAAATACATGGCTCTGGTGTGTTATCTGTAGTGTCAGGAGGTTTGCTATTAGCCAACAACAATCAACGTTTTTTAAATGCTACTTCGCGAGTGCGCGCCATCAATGTGTGGAGCAGTCTAGTCTTCCTGTTGAATGGAATGGTGTTCCTATTAATAGGTCTTGACTTACCTGAGATTACATCTAACCTGGGCAACGTTAGTCTTTCTTCCGCTATTGGTTATGGTTTACTTATTACGGCCGTGCTAATTGTAGGTCGCATTATATCGGCGTATGGCGCTGTAGTTGTTACCATGATCATGAGAAATTTTATTACGGTTGCAGACAGCAGAAATCCAGGATTTAAAGTACCATTTGTGTTAGGCTGGACGGGCATGCGTGGTGTTGTTTCATTGGCTGCTGCATTGTCCATTCCTGCATACCTTGATAATGGCCAGATATTTCCTCAAAGAAATCTCATATTATTTATCACGTTCATTGTAATACTAACTACGCTTATTGTACAAGGGCTGACTCTTCCATATATAATTAAGAAAACACGCCTCTCGGAGCTGGAAGATAATCTTCTTGAAGAAGAAGCAGACAGGTTAATTCACAAAGAACTGTCGCAACACAGTGCGCGCTTTGTTACTGACAAGCATAAAAAGATGCTTGAACAAAATGCGTCTCTACAACTCCAGATGGAGAAGTGGGTACGCAAAAGCGACTCGGATAGTTTAGAAATGACGGTTGAGATAAAAGCTATTTACATTGACGTGTTAAATGAACAACGACGCTGGCTTTTAGCAAAAAATAAAGCAGATGAGCACTTCGATGAAGATATAATCCGAAAGCATTTACATCGCATCGATATTGAAGAAGAAAGATTGAATCTCTTGTAAGTTTATAATCTATGAAAGCCATCGCTACATTCTCTCTCCTGCTACTCTGCTCTGTATCGTTGTTGGCCCAGTCGATCATTACGGACAATCGAACCGGATGCCAGGTGATAACTGAAAATCCGTCGCCTGCATTAAGCGTAACGTGGAGTGGTGCATGCGAAGAGAATTGGGCCAGCGGACCTGGTACTTTAGTTTGGCTTTACGATGGAAAGAACGTGGCAGAGTATACAGGCACATTGCAACATGGTCTTCCTCATGGAAAAGGAAAATATACCTGGAGCAATGGCTATGTACAGGAAGGAAATTATTTCCAGGGACAATTTCTAAATCTAGACAGCACATATCTTACACGTCTCGAAAAAGTTGAGTTGATGAAACAAGATAAAAATAATCTGTACATCAACGATGGAAACTCTCAGACACTCTTTTACTACATGCTTAAGCCCAAAAGTGAAATCAAAGGAGCATTGATCCTGCTGGGCGGATCAACGGAACCTTCAAATTATGTTCTCATGAGTACTCGTACGCTTACACAACGAGCGAATGATTTGGGATTGGCAGTCATCGTTCCATCCATCAATAATAATCTCTGGCTTGGTAAGCATGAACTGAGCTTTCTGAATTTGGTGTTTGAAAACGCTGTGCAGCAATATCATCTTCCAAAAAATAAAATCATTATGGGTGGATTTTCACTCGGCGGATTATATGCGTTAAGGTATGCCGAGATGGCGAATGATCCACAGTACAAAACAGCTATACGTCCCGTTGCCGTATTTGCTGCCGACCCTCCACTCGATATGACCTGGTTGTATTCTGTATTTCAAAATGAAGTTAAACGAAACAAATCAGAGAGTGCTGTTGCCGAAAGTAATCGCTACATAACGGCCATGGAAACTGAATTTGGTAGTGATCCCACAGGTGAAAAATACAAAACATTCTCAGCATTTTCTGGCAGTGAAAAAGACGGTGGCAATGCGAAGTATCTACGCAACATACCTGTTCGAATCTACTGCGATCCGGATACCGAGTGGCAGATGAAGAACAGAAATGTTAATTATGATGAAATGGGTGCCAAAGATCAGACTGCGATGATTGACTTATTGAATGACCTGGGCAATCACAATGCCGAGTTTGTCAATGCACTTGGTAAAGGCTACAATCCTGATAGCACGCGTAATCCGCACAGCTGGTCAATCATCGATGCCAATACATGTGTTGACTGGATGCTGCGATGGCTGAAGTAATTTTTGTCGAGACAATATCCATCGGATTAGTTTAATTTTTTCACTACCGCTTTGTAGTTGTCACCCAGAATATAAAAACCTTGTACGCGACCATTTTCATCTAAAAAGAATTGTTGATTAGCCCAACGTGCTTCAAGCATGAAGAACTCTTTTTCGGAAGTAAAGTACATTCTCCATTTTGTCGGCGAGCCAGGGTCACGCAGGTATAGGTCTCCATGTTCTTTAAAAATGGTCGGACCACTATTTCCATTTTCAAATTTGTAGCTACCAACATAGCGATCTAAAACATCATGCGAGACGTTAACAATCTTTTTAGGTATATAAGAATAGAAGTCAGGCCATCCATAAACAGTAGCGACGCTGTTCACAATCTCTTCCAGCAAACTCATATTGTCACTGTTGATGAGTACAACAACACCTCTGCCATTTTCAATTGATCCATAGTACTGACTGCTAAAACCTTCGTTTAATCCACTATGCTGAAAGTACCTCACTCCTCCTCTCTTCTCAATAAAAAATCCCATAGCATAATTTGAAGTTTCAAGAACAGGTGTTGTCATTAATCTTGCCGATTCTGTTGTAAGGATTTTTGACTTGCCTTGCAGTGCTAATTGTATTTCTATGACAAACCTGGCAAGATCTGCTGCGGTTGTCCATAGTCCTGCACCACAAGCTTTTTCAGGATAGAGATGATACTTGCATCCAATATCTTTTCCATCAAAACGATAGGCTGTAGCGCAAAGGCCAGACGTTGGCTTGAGCTGATACGTGCTGCTCTTCATCCGAAGTGGTTTGAAAATTGAAGTGGTTATGTAATCTTCATACGACTTGTGTGTAGCATCCTGCAAAAGCAATTCACTTATCTCATAACCTCCACCCGAATATTGAAATTTAATTCCTGGTTCTATTTCCGAACGCACTGCGTTGTTGTTGGCTGGTTTTGTTCCATTAATGATCTGCAACAAGTTAGGTAATGGTTGGTGCCATTTATATCCATCAAAACCATGCACAGTCAGGCCCGCGGTGTGACTTAAAATATGTAGCAGGTCAATATGCTTTCCTTTTGAAACATTATCATAAGGAAATTTCCAGGAATGCAGATATAGATTAATGTCTTTCGACAGATCAACCTTTTTATCCTGATGAAGTTTTGCAAATGCAAAACCGTTAATTGATTTTCCAATGGAAGCAGATTGAAAAAGAGTTTCGTTTGTAACGGCCCTGCCTTCCAACGTGTCAGCCAAGCCATAAGAATTTACCCAATCAATTTTAAAGTTATCAATCACGGCAATGCAAACACCTTTCACTCTCAGCTCTTTCATTCTTTGATATATGTTCCAGTTCCGGACACTATCTAACTTCACCCATGATACCAGGTTGCTCTCCACCTGGGCAATGCGGTCCTTGACTTGACTGGAAACTCTTTGATCAGTTTGAGCATATACTTGCAGTTGAAAAAGAAATAGGAAAGCATAAACTAAAAGCTTTGCCGTGTTTTTATGTTTCAATATCATCGCTATAAGTTTTGTGAAGTCGTAAAACTGAAGGAAACACCTGCTAACTCATATATAGAAAAGCTTTAGAATAACTGAAGATTTTCTATGGTTATTTATATTTATGTTTTAGAAAATATATGGTTGACAGCAAATACTTGATTGACAGTCGTTTTTTAGTTGATCTGCAGCTTCATAGCGTAAAAGATTTATTGACGGGCATGGAACATCACCTTGAGCCCCGGCTCATGCAGGTATTGCTCGCACTTCTAAAAAATCCAGGTATGCTCGTTAGTCGGGAACATCTGATCAAAGAGATATGGAACGACTACGCTGGTGCCGAGGAGGGTTTAACACAGGCTATCTCTTCGCTGAGAAAACTATTAGGAGATGATTCAAAAGACATCATAAAAACAATTCCTAAAAAAGGATATATGCTGATGTCACCTGTCACTAAGCAACATGCCGCTGTGACTACAACCGTCAAACAAAAACGTTATGTACCTTATGTGGCAGTTACAGGGCTTGTCATAATTGTGAGCCTTGTCTGGTTAAAGTTTAATGGTATGAATAGCCTGGTTACTACTTCACAACCAAAAACAACTGAAGTGGCATTTCCAGGTGCGAAAGAAACCGACGAGTCCAATTATCTTAATACGATAACCACAACAGATTCATTGGGAAATCACTATCGATTAGTAATGATTGGCGACCGGAGACCAAAGTTTTATGTCAACGATACGCTGGCAAATATGGAACTCTACACTGCACTAATTGACAACCTTGCGAAGGAACTTTGGAGAAGACAAGGAGAAGCGGAGAAATCGGGGAAGTAGTTAATGTTTCTTTTTCTTTGCAAACTGCTCATCAATCATAGCTGCCTCGAATAGCAAGGCTCTGACTTGATGCTCATCAATGTCGGCAAGTTTTTTAAAATACATCATGTACACCAGCTTACGTCCTTCAGC
>DATCRE010000136.1:0-2015 GCA_036569145.1 Cyclobacteriaceae bacterium | reverse complement strand
ATCTTATCCATTGCCTGTTGTAATACTTGTTCCTTGCCAGCAAAGTGATCGATAGCGGCTTGTTGTACTTGCTGTACAGCTTCCTTCTTCATAGCATCAGGATTCTGAACTTTGTCAAGCTGATCTTTATATTGATCTAATACTTTGGTTTCACTTTGCAAACCTCCAATACCGGAAACATCAGCTGCTCTGGTTTCTAATGTTTTGGGTAAGGCTTTCACTTCATTCAGGTTTCCTCTGGTTACACTTTGAATGTCTTTCTGGTATGCTCCGACTTCGCCTGTTACATTAGTTACATCCTTCATGTTGCCCTGAAGGTCTTTCAACTCATTACTCACACCATCCATCTCAGGAAGCTTGCCCACTTCAGTTGATAAATTAACGTCACCTATTTTTGAAAGTGAGTTATCAACGGAAGGCAAATTCATTTCCTGTGTGGGAAGTTTAAAGCCATCAATGTTTTTGGTGACATCGCCAACTTTACTTTGCAGTTCAGGAGGAAGCTGAACAGTTTTAAGTTTATCGGTAGTTTGTGCTTTTAGTGATTGTATTTTTTTGTTTGCATCGGCAATAGTTTTCTCGCGTACCTGATTTACGCTATCCAGCTTATGCGTGTATTTTTCAGTAGGCTGGTTAAATGATTTTAAACTATCTATTTTGTGTTCAAGACCAGAGCCAGTGGAGTTAAGGCCTGAGAGCTTTCCTTGCAGAGCTTGCTGAACACTATCTGTTTTCAGATGAAAGCTGTCGTTAACGGAATCGATAATGGAGAGCTTTTGCTTATAAACCTGCTTCAGACTGTCTACAGTTTGAGCCCAACCAAAGGCCGTTGGGAAAAACAGGAAGAGGACAAAGATCTTTTTCATGCAGTGGAAAAAAACTGGCGATGCTTACATTGGTTATTTTTTTCTCACACTCTTGATTCCTAGTTTCTTCAGTTGATCCTCAAGCAATTTATTACGTTTCAACGCGTCATCTGCTTTTTGTTCAGCAATCGCTTTTTGTTCATTTGCTATGTTTATTTGTATCAACAATCTCTCTCGTTCTTTCTTAGCAATTTCCATATTTTCAACTGCAAGCTGTCGTTGTTTGCTGGCAGTTAACTTTTGAGCATAAGCATACATCATTGAGAGAATTGTTATGAGTGCAAGAACTCCTATTCCAATATTTTTCTTCATTTCCAATTGATACAACGCTTCATTGATAAATTTTTCCAGTTAAATCAAAAGTGATTGAATATGACTCGTGAGTAAATATGACTTTCTTTTTGCCAATCTTTCCATTAGGTTTCCTCGGGGGTGCATCTCCTAAATATGCAAATTGTAAGTCTTCCCCTGTAATCATTGGCAGTAAAATATTACTATCCAATCTTACTACTCTATTGGTTTTTTTTATTACTTCTTTATATAAAAGATTCTGTGATTCTTGTTTTTCGAAGTCATCTTTAATGACAAACAATAAATAATTACCATCAGCATTTTTATCAAGCTCGGCAATAAAGTTTGTTTTTCCATTTCTAATAGCATACGTATTGACATATTCTTTAGCTTTTTCAGTCACCGTTTCTGGCAAATCATAAATAATATAATTTGTTTGACTTTTTGCTTTCAATGAAAATAGAAGCAATACAAAAATCACTATGTAGCTCGTATTAATCATGGTGTATATATTCTATTCCGATGCTGATTAATACTATTTCCATTCCACAATCGATGAGTCTCTTGGGTCTCTGAACGAGATTTTAAATCCTTCACTAAAATTACCAGTACATAAGTGCCCATTCCAATTAAAATAGGTTTTAGAATTTCTTATAATCTCTTTTACCAAGCTTGCTTGCGTTTGACTTTTCATTTTTATCGAGTCATATAGTTCATTAAGGTCAGATGGGTTGATGTTTAGAGTTATATTTAGAATAGAATCTGGCATTATTGAGAAATTTCTTGGTGTAGTTGAGGCTGTATAAAGTTCTGCGCTACGTTTATCACATACGATGTAGGCTCTGTCAGGAGCTACTT
>DATCRE010000135.1:0-2640 GCA_036569145.1 Cyclobacteriaceae bacterium | reverse complement strand
CACTGCATAGCTCATTAAGAAATATAAAAACCAGATCGCGAGAGAATGAAAAATAAAGAGGCCTTTATTTTCTAACTTAAAAACAGAAAGCAATCCTTCCTTAAAGCCGAGCCAGGTTTTGGCAACAAAGGCCTGTACTTTTTTATTCTTTTTAATAAAGAGATAAAAAATAACTCCGAATAATATTACTACCCCAATAAGAGCAAGCAATAAATAAAGTTTTGATTCCTGACCAGAAAAACTCCAGGGCAATGTATTAAGAAACTTAAATAATTTTTCAGACTCAATAATAAACGCTACGACTATAAGTACAAGCAGGCAGAGTAAATCTACAATGCGCTCAACCACTACCGTGCCAAAAGAAATTTCTACAGGAGTTTTATCCAGTTTATACAAATTGTAGCATCGTGAAACCTCACCACCGCGCGGCACAACCAGGTTGATGAGATAACCAACCATAAGTGATAAAAAACTATAGGTCAATGTTGTTTTATAACCAGCGGGCACTAACAACATCCGCCAGCGTTCAGCCCGGATTATGTGACTTGCAACAGCAATTAAAGCCATGAAAAAAAGCCACCCTTTATGAGCCATGTTCCAGGTGCGCACCAGGTAATCCCACTTGTCTTCGCCCGGCTCTACATTGATACCGCGCAACGAAAACCAGATAAGAAACGCTGTTGCGCCGAGTATTAAAATATATTTGAGTACGGCCTTAAGACGTGCCACCATGGCGATTTTCTTCCTAAAATTTTCGTCAAGGTAATTTATTATCCGGAGTAGGAAAAATAATGGCTGGCTTGAAGAGCTTTGCTTTCTCGAATTTCATCGAGGCGTATGATATTATAATGACAATGTCTCCAACCTGTGCTTTGCGTGCAGCAGGTCCATTTAAACACACCATGCCTGTGCCACGCTCACCTTTAATAACATAGGTTTCCAGACGTTCACCATTATTAATATTAACAACTGTTACTTTTTCGCCTTCAATTAAATTGGCGGCTTCTGTCAAATCCTCATCAATAGCAATGCTGCCTACATAATGTAACTCAGCCTGTGTAATTTTTGCGCGATGAATCTTCGATTTTAAAACTTCAATTCTCATAATGAGCAGCAATCTAATCTAAAAACATATTATCAATCAACCTCACTTCACCAACATAGCCCGCAATGCACATGATAGGTTGATTTACCCCACCCTTAACGCTATTTAAAACATTTAAGTTTTTGCTATCCACTACCTCAAAGTACTCCAATCTTACACCTTGTCTATTGAAGTCCTTCGTAATTATTTCTATCACATCCTTAATTTCATAACCTGCCTGTAGAGCTCCTTTAGCCATTATAAGCGACTGGTAAAAAACTACTGCTTTCTCACGCTCAACAGCATTCAATCGTTGGTTTCTGGATGACATGGCTAATCCATCTTTTTCACGCAAAGTTTCAACTCTATGAAGAGTCAGATCAAACATTAGCTCATCTACCAGTTTTTGAACAATGGCAAATTGCTGCCAGTCTTTCTGGCCGAAGTAGGCATGATCAGGCTTTATAATATGGAAGAACTTGGAAAGCACAAGTGCCACGCCACTAAAATGCCCAGGCCTGAACTTTCCTTCCATAACAGTGCCCAGTGAACCGAAATCTATGTTTATAATGGAGGGTTCAGGATACATTTCATTATTATCCGGACAGAAGACAGCATCGCAACCAATTTGCTTTAATAATTCGTTATCTTTTTCAAGAGTGCGTGGATATTTTAAGAGGTCATCCGGATTATTAAACTGCGCTGGATTGACATAAATGGAGCAGATCGTAATCTGGTTTTGAAGCTTGCTAGCTTGGATAAGAGAGATGTGACCTTGATGAAGCGCGCCCATAGTTGGCACTAAGCCAACCGAATTGCCCTGTAGCCGCTGGTCATTCAAATATGCTTTTAATGGCTTTATTTCCTTAAAAACCTCCATTTTAGGGCGTTTTGGCAAAGGGTCGCAAAGATATATGGAAAACTGAAAATAAGTTGAAAAGGGGGGTATTTTTTTGTACTTTTGTGGCTCTAATTTCCGTTCTACACTAAAAATCAACCGATATGTCAAAACTCCGAGTTCTTTATGTAGCCAGTGAAATCAATCCCTTTCTACAAACAACAGAGGTAGCTGATTTCGTGCGGAAACTCCCCCAGGCCATGCAAGAGAAGGGAATGGAGATCCGTATTCTGGTACCGCGTTTTGGTATTATCAATGAGCGTAAGAATCGCTTACACGAAGTAGTAAGGCTTTCAGGAATTAATATTGCGGTAGGTGATGAAGAAAAGCCTTTGATCATTAAAGTTGCCTCCATTCCGAATGCCAAGCTTCAGGTTTATTTCATTGATAATGAAGATTACTTCCATCGTAAATCTGTTTTCCATGATAAGGAGAACAAATTCTACGAAGACAATGATGAACGCGCCATCTTTTTCTGCAAGGGTGTAATTGAAACTGTACGCAAACTAGGCTGGGCTCCTGATATCGTTCATTGCAACGACTGGATTACAAGCTTCATTCCTTTGTATTTGAAAACAACTTACAAGAATGATCCGCTCTTCAAGAATACAAAAACTGTTTTCACTATTTATGATAATGCCTTCAATCATAAGTTTAA
>DATCRE010000134.1:0-7318 GCA_036569145.1 Cyclobacteriaceae bacterium | reverse complement strand
ACATTGATACTGCCAGAGGATTTTCATAATATGCAGTATGTGTCAGAAAATGCTATCTTTTATAAAGAGGATGAAATAGAAGACAGGCTCATTTCATTGAATAAAAATAATGTATCGTCATCCATCAATGATCGATTGTCATTTGCTATTCAGCGCGATGAGTATCTTAAAGTTTTTAAGATGGATTGGTCGTGACCTTCAGTTCTGATTGCACGAATAATAAACTATTGAAATAGGAAAGAAGAATCAAAGCACTAAAGTCATTCAATGTTGTAAAAAAGAATGAGACAGCAAAGACACAGGTAAAACCAAAATACACCATATTTTTTTTGCTGATGCTAACGTAGAAAGCTGTTGCTAAAAAGCCGAACAATGTAAATAGTTCTAGCAAACCCGTTCGAAGCAAACAGCTTAGATATTCATCATGTGCGTTGTATTTCACTGAATACATTTCCAGCCATGAATGATCTTTATAACAATCGGCAAGAACATCTTTTTCATCACCACTTCCATACCCCGTAAAAAAATGGTAGTCAGATAATAACTCTACTGCGCAATACCATGATTTTAAATGAAGCGCAGAAGATTCGTTCTGCGTGTCATTTTTTAGTTTCGCTTCAATGTTTGTAATGGGGCCGAGAAATCTTTCTCGTAACGAAGGGAAGATAGAGACAGTGGCTATTAATAATAAAGTGAATGTACAGAATGCCAGAATAATTTTTCTGCTTTTGTTTTTTGCTATAACAAATAGAAAGATAAATCCTGATGCAATAAGAAATCCTAAAATTGGTCCCCTGGAAAAGAGCAAGAGAAGAATTACAATAAGATAAATTTCAATGTTTAAAAGCAGCTCGATATGGGCCCATTTTTTTTCCTTAAACAATTGCGATGCAACAAAAAAGATTGCAGCAATTACATTGAGGCTTAAATAGGTTGGATGATGTTTTATTGTATCGGTAAGATTGGTATAAGCAATGGGATTGTAAGTAGGATCGGAGGGTTGCGTAAAAGCTGCCAGTACAATTGCAACGGTGCTTACGGTAAGCACAGAAGCCGTAAAAATCCATAAAATGGTGTTAATTTTTTTAGTAGTTAATGATGATGTAATGAGTATAAGCGGGAATACCAGGTAAATTAAACGTGACGAGAGTCTTCCAATGGCTGCCGAAGTATTTTGTGAGTGTATTAATCCAATATAATTGATGAAATAATAAGAAGAGAAAAGTGCAATGTAGAGTAATGATCGCTTTGTAAGATTTTTATACTTCCCTTGCAATAGCCAGAGAATAATTGTAATGCCAATAAGTATTCGTGTGACAGTTGGCTGAAATGGAAAGAAAAAAGCCAGGCAGCAAAGGCTTGCCCAAAATAAATTCTCAAGCCGCTTTTCTTTTTGGTCAACCATAAATTGAAAAATACCCAAGCGGGTTTATAAATGCTGTTTTGCTGACAACATAAACATTATATGGGCATAAAAAAAATGTAACAATGAAAAGAATGTGTTCTCATGGCTAGATTTAATCAAATAGGAGCGGAAGATTTAGCTATTTGCTAATAGTCTAAAACGAAAAACTGATCGGTGGTTAAAAAATCCCTTTCTTGTGATCAATTTTGAATCAAGTTTTTAACAACAAGACTAAAGAACAATGGGATTCGTCTGCAAATTTCAATTGAATAATGGAGAACTTCAGGACACAGATGTTGTAACCTTCTTGGAGTATGTTGACAATTCATTTGGTGACTATCATAAAGACCAAGTTAAAATCGCGAAAGTGGAATTTAATGGGAGTGAGACATTCATCTACAGTACATGTCCGTGTTTTCCGTCTAGTAAAACAAATTTGACGAAGGGACAGAAAATTGATAAGAATACTGTCATTGGATATTTTGCAACTGAGGGTGAAGATATTCCCTATGACAAGCCTTATGCACGAATTGAGAAAAAATGACAGACAATTTGTTCAACTTATAATACATATTATCCTTTGATCAAAATTAAGGAGCTATTGAAACAATCTGTCGTCTAAAACTATTCCTCATGGCATTTGGAATGGTTATGCTAAAAATCATAACGCTGCATAAACGCTGCTAGCTCCATGGTCATTGCCACGCCTATGTGGATAATAATACCTCCCCAGATGCTTTTAGTTTCATAGGCAATAACGCCTAAGATGTAGCCGCCAATGATTGAGCTCATGGCTTCGCCTGCAGGCTTACCAAAATGCAGAAAGCAATAAACAGAAGCCATTGTTAACACAGCGCTCCTTCCCATAACGGCTATCATGCCAATGACAAGAAAACCTCTGAACGCAAACTCTACCGAAATAAAATCAAAAGCGTATGATAGTTCGAAGAGCAATACGGTGAACCATTCTGGCGTGCAGAGATACCCGTTGGCTCCCGAACTTTTATACATCGGATATTGATTCAGGAAGCTTCCATGAAAGGCAGCGATTATGATAACAGGCATTACTATTAACAACAGTAGCAGGTATGGTTTAACATCAAATGTGTTACTGTTAAGTCCGTAGTAGTTTCTTTCTTCCTTTTCATAAAAATGATGGAACACCAATAGCGGAGCGATGATAGTAACAAAGCTCATCAGGTAATTGAGGATCTTGAATACCCAGAAACGAAGAGGATGAACAACCATTGTCTCTACCCATTCCCAATAAAAAGCTATGGTGTTGTCTAACGCAAGCAAAGAAATAACAAGCAGACTCTTTATCCAGAAGCCAGCAATTTTAAAATGATCAAACTGTTTTGTGAAAAATGAAAACGAAATAACGGGAACGAAATAGGCAATGCCATAGAAGAAAAAGCAATAGATAAACTTTGTAACGCCGGTTTGCTCATTAAGAAAATCATTGTAGAAATTCCACCGGTAATTAAAATACAGGCAGATGCCCAGGAAAGAAAGCACGAACGCATAGTGAGCTGTATTAAAATCTGAATGCAAATGATGCTTCAGCAGGAGAAGGATTTTTTTCACGCAAACTTTGTAGTAAGGTGATGGTACACTTTGTGAATAGGCAAGCCCATAACATTAAAGTACGAGCCGGTTATTTTTTCAATGGCAACCATGCCAATCCAGTCTTGTGCGCCGTAAGCGCCCGCTTTGTCGTATGGTTTATAATTGTCGATATAGAATTCAATCTCTTGTTGCGTAAGATTTTTAAAGAGTACTTCCGTTGTATCATCAAAGCTTTCTTCCCAGTCCTTGGAGAGAATGCATACACCCGTCATAACAATGTGTGTTTTGCCTGATAACATCGAGAGCATTTTAATTCCTTCGGCACGATCAAGAGGTTTGTTCAGAATCTGGTTTCCAAGAATAACAACGGTATCGGCCGTAACAATAACCTCATCCTTCATCTTTGGTCTGAAGTACTCTGCTTTTTTTGATGCCAGGTATTTAGCCACTTGTTCAACAGGCATATCAGATGGAAAAGATTCTTCTACATCAGGCTTCTCAACAGTAAAAGCAAATCCTGCTTCCTTCATCAGGTATTGCCGGCGTGGTGAACTGGATGCCAGTATTAAGCTTCTGTTAAAATTCATGCTTCAATGGTTAACACGCGAATCTACCGAAATAATTCTTCACCTCATTGAATGTAATAACTAACGCTTCTTGCGTGAGAATTGGCTCTGTATAAAAAGTATTTCAAGAGATGTAGTAACTATTTGATTTAAAAATCGACAGATGATCGGCTAATTTATTTTCTGAGATCGAATAGGGGTATGCTTAGCCATGATTGTCTCCATGCAAAGAAATAATAAAACATAGTTTAAACAGGTCTACGATTAAATTAACCCACATAATGACACGACTACTACTTATTGCCACATTTATCAGTTTATCCTTTAGTGCCTGGTCTCAGGAAAAAGTTACCCTCAATGGTTACATTAAAGATTCTCAAACCGGTGAAGAACTCATCGGCGTCAATGTTTACATTCCCCAGTTAAAGGCAGGCACTGTAACAAATCCCTATGGATTTTATTCTCTTACCATTGAAAAAGGAACGTATGACTTGCAGTTTAGCTATGTAGGCTACCAAACGCATTCCATTAACATTGACTTAACACAAAATGAGTCAAGGAATATAGAGATGGCAAGTGAAGCTACTTACATAAAAGAAGTTGTTGTTTCTGATAAAGCCATTGATGCCAACGTAGTGGATGTTCAAATGAGTAAGAATACACTCAACATGGAACAAGTCCGCAAGCTACCTGCTTTGTTTGGTGAAGTAGATATCATCAAGAATATCCAGATGCTTCCAGGTGTGATTTCAGCCGGTGAAGGTACATCATCATTTTATGTACGTGGAGGTAGTGCAGATCAGAATCTTATCCTGATTGATGAAGCGCCAATCTATGACCCATCACATTTAGGCGGATTAATTTCTGTATTCAATGCTGATGTTATCAAAGACTCAGAATTATATAAGGGTGGAATACCCGCTCGTTTTGGCGGCAGACTTTCTTCTATGCTTGAAGTGCGCACGAAAGATGGCAATAATAAAAAGTTTGGGGCCTCTGCAGGCGTAGGCACATTGGCAAGCAGGTTAATGATTGAAGGACCCATCAGAAAGGAGAAGAGTTCATTCATTGTTTCGGCACGTGCTTCTAATCTTGGCTTATACCTGAAGGCGGCAAATGTTAAAAACGGTGTAAGCTTTTATGACCTCAATGGAAAAGCTAACTGGCGAGCTAATAACAACAATCGTTTCTTTGTGGCCTTTTATTCTGGTCGTGATAAAATTACATTTAATGGAGGTGATGCCGGATTTGGTTGGGGAAACACTACCGGCACATTCAGATGGAATCATCTTTTCAGTGAGAGATTATTTTCTAACACTTCTATTATTGCCAGCCAGTTTGATTATTCGCTTAAAGTTAACGATCCTGTTCAGGGATTTGAGTGGACATCAAAAATTCAGGAGTTCAGTATGAAGAATGATTTTACATACTTTATCAATACCAATAATGAATTAACCTTTGGCTACCACATCACAGGACGAACATTTCAACCGGGTAATATCAGGCCCACATCATCGAGATCAATTTTTACAGCCACGCAACTTGATATGATGTATGGACTTGACCATGCTCTTTATCTTAGCAATCAACAAAAATTAAATGGCCGTGTTACGCTTGATTATGGTTTACGGTTTTCAGTATTCCAGAATGTTGGTCGTAGCAATGTATTTACCTATAAAGATCCCCAGGATAATACTACCATTGAACGAACAGATACATTGCACTACAGCGCATGGAAGAATATTAAAGTATATCCCAATGTGGAGCCGCGCTTAGCCATCCGGTATTTATTGAAAGATGGGCAGTCAGTAAAACTATCGTATAATCGAATGGTTCAGAATACACATTTGATTTCAGCAGGTACAGTTCCTCTTCCTTTCAACACGTGGAGTCCAAGCAGCTACTATTTAAAACCGCAGATAGCCGACCAGGTTGCTGCAGGATATTTTAGAAATCTAAAGGATAATATGTTTGAACTCTCGGTAGAAACATATTACAAGAGCATGCAAAAGGTTACTGACTTTGCTGATAATGCACAGATATTTTTTAACAGAGATATATCGACAGAATATCGCCAGGGCAAATCATGGTCTTATGGTGCTGAGTTTATGGTGACTAAAAAGGAGGGAAGATTAAATGGAATGATAAGCTATACGCTTTCTAAAACGATGCGTAAAATTCCAGGTGTTAATCATGGAGAAGCATTTCCTTCCAACTACGACCGTCGTCATGTAATTAATATGCAAGCCGTTTATGAATTATCGAAGCGCTGGACATTGGGTGGAAATTTTATCTATAACACTGGTCGCCCGATAACATTGCCTGCAGGTAAATTTGAATACTCGAGCTATCACCCTGATGTTATTACAGAACGTAATGGTTACAGATTACCTCCTGTACACAGACTTGATTTGTCGGCTACGTTCACACCAAGAAAGAATGATAACCGTAAATGGAAGAGTCAGTGGATATTCTCCGTATACAATGTTTACAGCCGAAAAAATCCATTCACTATCTATACGCGAACAAAGCGCGACAGCGATGGCAACGTAGTTGGCGATGGCACTATAAAAGAAGCGAGGATGATTTACCTGTTCCCGGTTCTGCCATCCGTTACCTATAACGTGAAATTTTAATATAATCAACTTAGTCAGATGAAGATTCTTAATATGAAAAATATAATAGCAGTACTTGCATTAATAAGTTCAATTACATTGATGTCTTGTCAGGAGACCGTTAAACTTGATCTTAAACAAATAGAACCAAAAGTTGTCATCGAAGGTATGATCACCGATCAGCCTAATATGCAATATGTAAAGCTTACGCGCAGTGCCAATTTTTATACTGATGGAGAAACACCTCGCATTACCGATGGAACTGTTACCGTAAAAGATGATCAGAATAATACCTATGTATTTGTTCACAATCCTGAAAATAAAAAAGAACTTGAAGGGATTTACTTTCCAGAGACAGCGTTTACCGGTGTTGTTGGTCGCACGTATTTCTTAACAGTATTAGTTGACGAAAAGAAGTATGAAGCACAAGATAAATTGAATCCCGTTACTAACGTTGATTCAGTAACATTCAAACTTGATAAAGATGAGAAGGAAGATCCTAAGAAAGCGGGTAAATATTATTCCATGTTAATTTACGCCAAGGAGCCTAAGCCTTCCGTTGACTATTATCTTTTTAAATTCTATCGAAACGATACACTTGTGTTTGATGATGAATCGGATGTTTACATTAGTGATGATGCTAACATTGCCGAAAACATTGATGGCATAGAAGGTCCAAGTTACTATGGCATTGGCGATACCGCTACCGTTCAGTTCTACAGTCTTAACCATGATGCTTACATATACTACAGCGACCTATCCAATTTATTACAAAATGCTGGTGGTATTTTCGGATCACCTCCAGCCAACTCCAGAACAAATCTTAGCAATGGTGCACTTGGTTTTTTTCAAGTCAGCGCTGTAAGCTCGGCAAGTGCTGTTCTTGAGAAGTAGAGGTTAATAGTTATCTGTTAATAGTTATCGGTTCTGTTAATAGTTCAAAGTTCAAGGTTGCTTGCGCCAGCCAACTTTGAACCTTGAACTGAAACCAGCGAACACTATTAACATTTAACTGATAACTTTTAACTTTTAACCGATAACTATTAACTGATAACCTTAAATCATCATTAGATTTTCCCGTTGCGCTTGCTTTTAACAGAATCCTGTTGAATCTTTCATAACAAATGTCCCGTCATGAAGAGATTCCTGTTCCTGTTTACTTT
>DATCRE010000133.1:0-9658 GCA_036569145.1 Cyclobacteriaceae bacterium | reverse complement strand
TCGTTTGTTATCAGGCAAGGTTATAATCGTTTCAGTATTCCCTTTATTGACTTTAAGATGAATGACCTTGAAGGTTATGTTTACCTCTATCCTGAGAGTCATGAACCGGAAGAAAAAAGATTAATCTTTACATGGCTCGATTTTGTAAAATACAGAAAGGATAAAAGTGCCCACGCAGAGTCATCTCCTACTATAAAATGCGTTGCCTGGGACCTGGATAATACACTATGGCAAGGAATTCTATCAGAAGACAGTGATGTAGTCCTTATAAACCATGCCGTTGAACTTGTTGAACAACTGGATGAGCGTGGCATTCTTCAAACCATTGTCAGTAAAAATAATTTTGAGCCTGCGTGGCAAAAGCTTAAAGCCTTTGGGTTAGATCATTACTTTCTGCACCCTGCTATTAATTGGTCTCAGAAAAGTGAGAACATAAAAGTCATCAGCAAAAAGTTAAACATAGGTATTGATGCCTTTGCCGTTATTGATGACTCGTCTTTTGAACGTGACGAAATCAAATCGGCCTTGCCAACGGTAAGAACGTACAATGAAAAGCAGATTGTTGAAATACTTTCATATAAGGCATTTGATGTTCCCATAACAACTGCAAGCAAAAAACGACGAGAGAGTTATTTAACTAAGCAAGTGAGGGATGATGCCAGAGCAACCTTTGCAGGTACATACGAAGATTTTCTGGAGCGTTGCGAAATGAAAGTTGAAGCCTTCATTCCTACGCAAGAAGATGATATTTTTCGTTGCTGGGAACTTGTTCAACGGAGCAATCAATTAAATCTTTCAACAACCCGATACTCGATCGATGAATTCAAAGAGCTGTTATCAAAACCAGACGTCATGTGTCTCGCGTTACGTTGCACTGACCGGTACGGTGATTATGGAATAGTTGGATTTTCAAGCATAGCTTTTTTAACGCACTACCCTATTCTGTTTGATTTTGTATTATCGTGCCGTGTAGCGCAAAAAAAGATTGAGCATGCCTTTATAAAAAAACTATCGACATTACTAACCAGTAACGGCTATGATAAGCTTGCTGTGAAATTTATAAAAACAGTCAAAAACAAACCACTGCTCCAGGTATTTGATGATCTTCCATTTTACGTTGTTGATGATACCTTGAATATAACATACCTGCACATTGATTTAACCAAACCAATCGAGCTCCGAAATATTATGGTATTTGAAATGGACGATTCAGGTATTGGTGTTAAGAAGAGCTCTTAGTGGTGTACTTCTTTCTTGTTTTCAAAATCACTTCCTGATTGTTAACTGCCCATGTATTTAATTCTTCGAGTAAAGGCAGAAGCGTGTAGCCAAGTTCGGTAAGAGAATATTCAACTTTGGGAGGAATTTGTGTATAATGTATTCTCAGGATAATGCCATCAGCTTCCAGTGTACGCAATGTAACGGTAAGCATCTTTTGTGAAATCTCGCCAATGCTTTGCATCATTTCATTGAATCGCATAGGGCCACGTTTTTCACCTATGGTCAGAATTACAAGTAGCGACCACTTATCGCCAAAACGGTCTACAATATTTCGTATTGGGCATTTATAAATGTCTGAAATCACTTCTTTTTTCCTGGTCATACGATATTCCTTGTTATTAAAGTAAGTATAGTAAACTGTTTTTAGTATCCAAAAGTAACCAATACGAATTAAAATCGATAGCTGTTCATCGATTTAGTCCGTCGTTGGTAGAGACTTTTAAAAAATAATAGTGGATTAATAGCTGTCAGGAGACCGTTCTACTATTTCCTCGCCGCTGAGAAGAAGAGAATTCTTTTCCAGAGAGATTTTAAATTCAATCAACATCGAATTATGTGAATCATAACGGTTATCACTACATGCCATAAAATAATGTGTTTCATAGGCAACCTTAAAAGAACCTCCAAGATCGTTTTTAAATTCAACAGTATCTTCTTTTAATGTTACGTTACAAACCTGGCCAGCTTCTGCATAGTGATAGCCAACCAAAAGATCTCTAACAACATTATGCCTAGCATTCAATACATCAATCAAAATCAAGCGCCGTCCGTCTTTATCTAGCAGGAGCTGATCTTTTACATGCTGCAATAGTTCAATGCTTGTTACCTCTCTCATAAGTTGTGAAAGTTAATAGTTAAAAGTTAATAGTCCATAGTTCGCAGTCCATGGTCGATAGCGTAGTCATTGGTACTGAAAAATTACGACTAATTCAGGATTGTAAAGCCTTGATGTGGTGGTTAGCAATTATCCAACGGCAAAGTATTATTTTCGGGAATTCATCATGGAAGGAAACAGATTAATAGGAATTATCGGCGCCATGCCCGAAGAGGTTGATGGCATTGTTCATTTGCTGACAGAACGCGAAGAGTTTACACAAGGCATGCGAACTTACTATAAGGGAAAACTCAACGCTATTCCAACCATTGTGGTCTTCTCACGATGGGGTAAAGTTGCAGCTGCCACTACAGTAACGGCATTGATAACAGAATTCAAAATCACCGAACTTATCTTTACCGGCGTAGCGGGAGCCATTCACACAGACCTAAACGTTGGAGACATCGTTATTGGTAAACGATTCATTCAACATGATATGGATGCCAGGCCTCTCATGAAGAAACATGAAATACCATTGCTCGGCAAGACCTATCTCGACAGTGATGATGATCACATAAACATTGCGCTCACTGCTGTACAGGAAATTCTTTCAACGAATAAACTTCAAAATGCCATAGGTCAGCAGACGCTAACAGAATTTAATATAACAAAGCCAAAAGTTGTTGTTGGAGAAATAGCCAGCGGCGACAAGTTCTTTTCAAATGCTGTTGACAAGCAAACTCTTTTACAAGAACTTCCCGATACGCTTTGTGTAGAAATGGAAGGTGCAGCCGTAGCACAAGTGTGCTTTGAATATGAAATTCCGTTCACCATCATCAGAACAATCTCTGATGCTGCTGACGATTCTGCACATATTGATTTTACATCATTTCTCAGTAAGGTATCAAGCCTGTATTCGGTAGAAATTATTAAAAGCCTGTATAAAACTTTTGAAAAGAATGTATGAATTACTTACTCGATGGTGAAGAATCAGAAAGACTTCGTTTTCGAAAGCTAGAGCCTGATGATTTTAAAAGCTGGCTTTCTTTTTTTGAGAATCCATTATCAGATAGATATTGGTCAGGCAGTAAAGGCACTCCTGAAGAAGAATGTAATTTATGGTTCACAAAAACATTTGAACGATACGCCAGTAAGAAAGGCGGCATGAATGTTTTGATTGATAAGTCTTCTGGAAATTTCATCGGTCAATGCGGACTCCTGATACAAACTGTCGACGGTGTTGAAGAACTTGAAGTAGGTTACTCCATCTTACCTACATATTGGAATAAAGGCTACGCTACTGAAGCCGCACGAAAATGTATGCATTATACTTTTATCAACAACTTTCGCGATTCTTTAATATCGATCATTCATGAGAAAAATGTTGAGTCAGAAAAGGTAGCACTAAAAAATAATCTGGTATTAGATAAGAGGACAATTTACAAGAGCAATCCGGTAAAGATTTATCGAATTAAAAAGGAGAACTTTACAATCTAAAGATTATCAATCGTCGTGCGAATTAAAGGTGGCTTCAGAATATTCTACCACGATAAAGGAGTGCCATTCGATGCTAAGTTTTTCGCAGGCATTTTTAAAGTGAGCCGTGGCCTGAGCCAATGATGTATCTCTCTTTATTAATGTGGTCGTTGGCAATTGCACAAGCTTGCTCTTCCCCTTGATTTCATCAAAAAAAGCATAGTCATCAATGAGCATTTTCTTTAGTTCACCGTGTTGTGATTCTGAAGATGCTTTTAAATCGTAAGAGAGCAATATTTTGGACATGGTTCAGGATTTAATATAGCGTTTCAAGATAGCTTTTTTTGCAAAATAAAAACCAGGATAAATTATTTATCCACCCATTGAACTTTGAGTTTAATTAAAATAGTATTTTGTCGGCTCATTTTAACCCTCATGCCAATGAGCCAATTTGTTTATCCGCCAACACCACAGCACATCGACGAAAAACTAAGTCAGCCATCGTCAGCCTTTAAAAAAGAAGTAACCAAAGTATTAGCAGCAATCATTTTCTTCATAGCAGTGTATATTGTTCTCATGGCTGCTGCGATACTCCTTGCGTTGCTCTGTGGTTACGGTGGAATTATGCTGATCGCCGCACTGCCACGTTTTTTTACATTAATGATTGGCCTCGGACTTATTGGTTTGGGCGGAATGGTTATCTTTTTTCTTCTTAAATTTCTTTTTAAGCAAAACAAATCAGACAGATCTCACCTGGTTGAAATTACACAGGACGAGCAACCTGAACTCTTCGCGTTTATCAGAAAACTTACAAAAGAAACGGGCTCTCCGTTTCCTAAAAAAATATATTTATCTCCTGATGTAAATGCCTGTGTTTTTTACAACTCCAGCTTCTGGAGTATGTTCTTTCCTATTCGTAAAAACCTTCAGATAGGTCTCGGACTTGTTAACGCCGTTAATCTAAGTGAGTTTAAAGCGATCATGGCACATGAGTTTGGACATTTCTCACAACGCAGCATGAAGCTGGGGAGTTATGTTTACAATGTTAACCAGGTAATCTATAATATGCTTTATGACAATGAAGGTTATGGACAAACACTTGTAGGCTGGGCTAACATTAGCGGATACTTTGCGTTCTTCGCCAACATCACAGTCAAAATTGTTGAGGGCATCCAATACATATTACAGCAGGTTTACAAGGTTGTAAATAAAAATTACATGAGCCTTTCAAGACAAATGGAGTTTCATGCTGACACTGTATCAGCTGTAGTGAGCGGCTCTAATCACCTTGTAACTTCTCTTCGAAGACTTGAAGTAGCTGACCTTTGTTACAATACACTGTTTAATAATTATAACACCTGGTATTCTCAAAACTTAAAACCAGATAATCTCTACGTTCAGCATACCGAAGTGATGAAGTATTTTGCCAAAGATCACCAATTACCAATTGTGCATGATCTTCCTGAAGTATCAAGAAAGTCGTTTACAAAATTTAATAAAAGCCGCATTGTTGTTAAAGATCAATGGGCATCGCACCCCAGCAATGACGATCGTGAAGATCATCTTAACTCATTGGGCATTAACACCGAAACTGTTCATACCTCAGCTTGGGCTATTTTCAGAGACGCTGAAGCATTACAAAAAAAGATTACTGACCATGTATATCGTGTAGTAACATTTCATACGCCACCGGTCATTATGGATATTGCTGCCTTCAGGGAAAAGTTTACCGTTCAGCTAGAAAAGTATAAGTTGAATGAAGCCTATAAAAGTTTTTTTGATAACAGGAATATATCACCTGTTATCTTTAACGTATTCAAAACCTCAACAACCGATAATGAAGCAAATCTTGATTCCGTTTTAACGGAAGACAATCTTTCACTGCCTTACATCGTTAACGGTCTTAAATCAGATATTGAACTGCTTGAAAACATACTAAAGCACGACGAGATAAAAACATTTGAATTCGATGGTGAAAAGAAAACTACAGATGATGTCCCCGCGCTTATCGGCTTACTGAAAGAAGAACTCAGGCAGAAAGAATCAAACCTCGTTAACACCGACCACAACATCATTCGTTATTTTCTCGCTCAGGCTGAAAAACATGGTCAGCGACAAAAGCTGCAGGAAGATTATGAAAAATTATTCTCGATCGATAAGGAAAGCAGTGCCGACCAGGAAGAAGTTATCCGGATACAAAACATTGTAAGCCCAATATACCACGGATCAATGCCTGTGGAGGAAGCTTACGCTATCACCAATCAAATAAAGCTTAAAGAACCTTTTTTAAAAGAAAGACTCACACATTTCAAAAACGATGAGGTTACTGCAGCAACATTTACAGATGAAGAGAAAAAGAAAATAGATGATTACATTAATGCTTCATTCTCCTATTTTTCTCAATCAACATTTCATGATAAAGAATTGACATTATTCAATGAGGCCGTATTTTTATTTCAGTCAGCTGCAACTGACAGGAGCTTCAACTGTAAAAAAGAATTACTGGATTGGCAACTTAGCCTGGCATCATAATTTAATTTTCCAATGCTCATTAAGAATCGCTTTTACATTTTGCTAACGCTGGCTGTGCTTATCTCCGCTTGCAAGTCAGACAAGCATAAGAATCATGCTTCAACCAGAGCCTTTTACTTTTGGCAAACATCCATAGATTCTTTTCACTGGAATGATTCACTCTATCAATCCATGAAAATCAATAAGCTCTACCTGCGATTCTTTGATGTTGATTGGAGCAATGAGGCTAAAACTACTATTCCCGTATCGCCACTGCAATTGGAATATTATTACAATGCTATTCCAGATACTGTCAATGTTGTTCCTGTTGTATTCATTACCAACGAAACTTTTAAAAATCTTACCAAAAATCAATCAGCTGAATTAGCTAAGCAGGTGCATCGCAAGATTATGAACATACTGACCAGGTTTCTAAGCAATGAATATGAAAGCTTTTATTCAAAAGATTGGTGGGAGCAAGATCCGTATAACATGAAGTCAAAAAACTTTGACGAGCTACAACGACACGACTCTTTGTATTCGGCCAGGATGAAACGCATACATGAAATCCAATTTGATTGTGACTGGACAACAACGACGAAAGACAAGTACTTTGCTTTTCTGGAAGAAGTGAAGAAACTATTTCCTGAGCAGTTAATCACTTCAACAGTTCGCCTGTATCAATATAAATATCCCGATAAGGCAGGAGTACCACCTGTGAGCAGGGGTATGCTGATGTGTTATAATGCTGGTGAGATTAAAGACAACAAAACATCCAACTCTATCTTTGATAAGAAAGAAATCATGTCTTACCTGGATGCCAAAACTTATCCTCTCCCACTCGATTATGCTTTGCCTGTATTTGAGTGGGCTGTGTTATTTCAGGGAGGAAAATTCAAGACCATACTTTCTGCAGACATTATCCGTGATGAATACCAGTATTATTTACAAACCGAGAATGAAAACAAACTAATAGTGAAAGAAGATTTTGTCTACGGCAATACCTCTACCAGCATACTGATTCGCAAGGGAGATGAAATACGACTTGAGCAACCCGATATGAGAGCCGTGCAGGAAGTAACCTCATGGCTATCGGAGAATAAAAATAATAAAGAAGCTATTGTTAGTCTTTATCATTTAAACAATCATGATCTTAACCAGCATTCGAAAGAAATTGAAAATATTTTCAATTCTTTCTAGTATCATAATTCTCACTCCTACACCAGCTAACCTTAATGCCTGTGCCGTAAGCTCAGAGGTTGAAGAACTGCGTTATATGCTTTTCAATCCTGATCTGTTGCATCAAAAATCCTGGTGGAGCTTTTTCTACAACGGCAAGCTCAACTATTTAGATGGACAAACTTTTTCAGCAGACGATGAAGAAATATTAACACATGAGTGGGCTTCCAAAGTAAAAACAACTGCCTCTGATGAAGAAGTTTTTAATTGTCTTTTTGGAAGCCTAAGTGATTCGCTTCTGCAGCTGAATACTTTCTATCATGATCTTCAAAAAGATCCGGCATCGAAAGCATATTTTGATTTGGCACTAAGCAGCGAGTCCGTCACAAACCAGGTAACATGGTGGGATGAAGATGCGGAGCAAAAATCTAAAATTGATATTGAGCTTAATAACACGATTGGTGAAATTAAAAAGGCTCTCGTAAATGAGAAGGATTCATTCTACAAAAAGAAGTACGCCTTTCAGCTTGCCAAGCTTGCCTTCTACTCAACAGACAACAATCTGTTTAATTCTGTTTATAACATCTACTTCAAAAACCAAACAAAGCGATCGGTATTAGATTGGTGGGCGATGCATTACAAATCAGTAGTGCTGGAAAAAGAAAACAAGCTCGATTCTGCTAACTATCTGCATGCCCTGGTCTTCTCACACTCCAGCAATAAAATGTTTGTATCAAAGCAATTCTTTTCAAAGAAAAACCTGGATGGCATTTTGACACTCGTTCAGAACGATTCTGAACACGCTGATATTCTATTGATGGCAGAAGTAATAAACCCCGGAAGATCATTAGATGGAATCGAAAAGATCTATACGCTTGCACCAAATCATAAACATCTTCCCCTACTTATAAGTCGTGAGATCAATAAACTGGAAGACTGGATTGGCTCAACAAAGTATGCTAACGCTCACATTGCAACGGACACGTGGCAGGAAAAACCTCTTATGGAAAATTGGGAAAGTGATAATGCTTATCTCGCTGAATTTACAAATGCACTAACAACATTGACTTCCGTACAATCAACCTATCCTGATTTTTACAACATGTCCCTGGCATGCCTCAATCTCTTGAAAGGCAATGCTGAAAATGCAAGCAATTATTTAAACAACATCAACTCTGACACGCCTGAGATTATCTATCAGCTAAACACATTAAAGATTGTTCTGATTACGCAACAAAAGGATATCACAGATGATGCTGTTCAGGAAGAAATAGGACAACTATATCAATCGCTGATCAACGAGCGCGCGATGAAATTTGAATCTCAGAAAATACTGTACTCTTTGAGCTCTTATCTTCGATACTCCTTTGGCAATAAAGGCATGACTTATCTCGCCGGACTATTTGATAATTATGCAACAAATAAATTCTGCTACAGCTGTGAGTTTAATACTTTCGAATATTCCATGATTCGTTACTTCGATATGTATGCGTCAACGGCTGATCTTAATAAACTTCTTCAACATTACGATAGTTCCAATAAAAACAAACTGGAAGAAATTCTTTTCAAACCTTATAGCAACAAAAACTATTTGGTTGATGTATTATCCACCAAATATTTAAGATTAGGTGATGTGCAACATGCTATGACCACTTTACAATCAATACCCGATAATTTCTGGTATTCATTTTCCAACGCTAATTATTACCTGGATAGCAATCCATTTATTAACAATACAGAGTTATTTGAAACAGAAACGATGGCTTCGTTTAACAAGCGTGAGATTGTGGAGCGAATGTATCAGCTAGAGAAAGAAGCCGCTACAAACGATTCGAAGAAACTGGAGAACTACTTCCTGCTTGGCAATGCATGGTATAATTTCACAGCCAATTCATGGTTTGTGCTTAGCTACGGCCGCGGCTCTGCTACACCCGATGAAAAAGTGTACACTATTGCCTATACAAAAGCTTCCGAATATTATTTGAAAGCCTTACAACATGAGAGCAACCCTGAAACAAAAGCAAAACTTCTTTATATGATGGCATTATTAAGCGAGGATGAAAAGCTAAAGGAATACGCCATTGCGTACGAACAATTAAACAAAACCGATTTTTATCAACAGAAGAATTGTCTTACACTGAGCGATATGGTGAATAATTAATTACAGACAGAAGCCTGATCAAGAAATAACTCCATAGCTTGTTGTCCATTCTTAATAAGACTGTTCTTCTCTGCGACAGACAGTTGTCTTATTCTCGCTCCAATTGCACCTGAGCTTATAGAAACTGTACGTTTCCAATCTTCGGATGTTAATGCTATTCGATTGAGATTCTCGAGCACATAATTATAAAATGCACCTATATAATTTCCAAAATGATTAATCTCAATTGGTGCCAG
>DATCRE010000132.1:0-3033 GCA_036569145.1 Cyclobacteriaceae bacterium | reverse complement strand
CCTATAGACAGAACACAGATGGCAGCAACTCAAGGGTAATTGCCGGACAACTCACTACCTATCGTCAAAATGAAGCAAACACAAATTTCGTAGTGCCTGATCAGATTTATTTGTGGGAATCAGCGCTGCCGGTGCCTTCCGTTAGTTATGGAAGAGTTTCGACAAATTCAGACAATAGCAACTTGATTATTGACGCCAATCAAAGACCACGAATCAATATGCTGGGATACGATAGCTATGGAAATGTACTTAGCGTGGCCAAGATTAACGATGTAACAGTTTCTTACTTCTATGGCTATAACCATTCTCTACCTATTGCAGAAGTAAAAGATGCTTTAAACACTACAAGTGCGAAGGAAATTTTCTATGAGAGCTTTGAAGAAAGTAATTCAGCTTCGGTTATCACGAATACATCTTTATCACATGCTGGTAAAAATTATGTTAATGGTGCTTACACGACAACATTCGTAATTCCCAATAGTAAAAGCTACAAACTTGAATATTGGTATTTGGCAAATGGAAAGTGGAACTATAACACAAAGGCTTACACAGGAGCAGGCATGATTCTCAATGATGGGAGTGCTGTAGACGATGTGCGTATATACCCTGTTGATGCACAAATGAAAAGTTATACGTATGACCCAATATTGGGTATGACATCAGTTATTGATGAGGGCGGCATTATGCACTCTTATGATTATGACAATTTTGGCAGATTGAAAATGATCAGGAATGATCAGGGAGTTATTGAAAAACAATATATCTATAAGTACAAGAATTAAATATATGCATTTCAACAAAATTACCATGAATAGAATTTGGGTAGTCTTTATCATTCTTGTAGTAATAAGTATAAAAAGCATGGGGCAAAGCAGTGAACCATCTTTGAATTATCAAGGCACGTTATGTGCTGGACAGTCTATTACTATTTATTTACAAGGAGGAAGTAATTGTTTGGGAATGACGGTGAGCGGCAGTTCGCAGTGGAGTTTTTCTGAAACGCCAAGCAGTGTTTCGTATAGCACTGATTACAAATCATGTCACGCAACATGGAGTACATTAGGTACCAAGTACGTTAACGTTGCATTCAACTGCTCTGGAGGCGGAGGATCAACCGGTATCAATCTTCCATTTGATCCGCAACCGTCAGTAGATTTAAAAGTTACCAATACTGCTACGATATGTCAAGGCAGCAGTACCGTTCATCTCTCAGTTATTAACGCTCTCAATGTAGGGCCGTCTCCAACGTACGATTATGTTGTAGATGGAAAGATAGTATATTCTGGTGGTGCAACAACCTACGACTATAGCACTTCCGATGCATCTACTGTTGGCAGTCATTCTGCTTACGTTAGTGTGACTTCTTCCGGAGGCAATTGTTCGTCCGTTGCTAAATCTTCTACAATTACCTTTAACGTAACATCCACGTTATCATACAATGTTGATTTAATGACGCTTGCCAGTAACTGTTCCGCAGGCACTCATACCTCTTTTACGACAACAATTTATGCCAATCTCGATCATGCCTACACAACACCAACCTATGAATGGCATGTTAATGGAAATGTTGTAGGGGGTAACACTGACAGGCTTACTTATACGGTCACCAATACAGCATCAGTCTATTGTATCGTGGAGGAGTTAAAGAATGGATCACATCCATGTCTCATACCTCAGGCTATTTCGGAGACGGCAACCATTGCTAATATTCCTCCTTCTACGCCTACGGCACAAATTATTGCGGCTAAAGATTCTTATTGCACAGGTGATGTCATGTCATTCTCCTTAACAGGAAGCTACCTGTATGGAACTCCTCATTATACCTGGTTAATTAATGGAAATGTTGTTTCCCGTGATCCTGCATTTACGCTTACGGCCACCACACCTATACCGAGTAACGGAAACGTAATGTTAGAGATTGAGGATCTTGGAGGCGCTTGTTTAACCGCTAGTGTTGTTAATGTATCAATACCACTAAAAATAAATGCCACACCAACGGTCAATACTATACTTGGTTCAACAGTATGTTCAGGTAAACAATATACACTTAACCCTACGTCTACTGTAACCGGAGCTTCCTTCAACTGGATTCAGACATCGACCAATGTTTCTGGGGCTTCGGCTGGCACGGGCTCGGGCATTTCACAAACACTTACAAAGATCAATGATGCTAGTTCGGGTAGTGTATATTATACGGTTAACGCTATGGCAACCTACACTTCTTTGTCCAATACAAGCTATAACTGTGCTGGCCCAGGTGTCTCTTTCACTGTTAATGTTAATTCAAATCCTTCTGTGCCCGTGCTAAATTCCAATACATTTAATATTTGTGGACCTGGAAAAATTCCATTAACTGCACAGCCTGCTACGGACGGAACAGATGTGCATTGGTATGACAATCAGGGAACATTCGTTGCTGGCAATCCAGCTAAGCCTTACATATCATCCAACAGCACTTTTTATGCATGCACGTATAATTCTGAAACTCAATGTGAAAGCTCTAAGGTTCAGGTAAGTGCGCTTGTAAAAAATATGTATACGGCTTCGCTCAATAGTATTATAACACTTGAACCATTGGTAGATGGTTTTACGTCGCTATCTGATCTTACAACGCAGTCACCAGATAGTGTATCGCAGAAGGTTCAGTATTTTGATGGATTAGGACGACACTATCAGGATGTTTTTGTTAAAAACTCTCCAGGTAAAAATGATATAACCCAAACATCAATTTATGACGCCTTTGGCAGGGATGTGCAGGAATATTTACCGTTTACTGGAGGAAATGATGGGTGTCCGAAGAACGATATTATTGATGTTAATGGAAATTATATTGGATTAGCACAGGACTTCTATAATAATCCTTCCAGTAAAATAGCCGTTGATGATAAACCCTATGCTGTTACAGTTTATGAATCTTCTCCACTCAATAGAGTGTTAAAAAAAGGAGCTGCTGGTGCCGTATGGCAACCATCAGGGGACGATGCGTATAGTACAAACGATAAAACAATAAAGAAAAGTTATGCCACCAACACT
>DATCRE010000131.1:0-5433 GCA_036569145.1 Cyclobacteriaceae bacterium | reverse complement strand
TGGGTTGGACTTATACTGGCAGCAGTTCAGTTTCTTGACAATCATTTTGGCATGCCATTAATTGTAGGAAATAAAGTGCGTATCAATGCGCTGGCAACACTTACCGGAATTTTAATAGGAGGTGCGTTGTGTGGAATACCCGGAATGTTCCTGGCTATTCCCTCACTGGCTGTATTGAAAGTTATTTTTGACAAGGTACCAGACCTCCAACCCTGGAGTGTATTGCTTGGCGACAACGGAAATGATTCAGAAGTAAAATTGAAAAAAGTTTCTAAAGAGTGAATAAACATCAACAATTAAAATCAACAATTATGAATACGACAGCAAAAATTATTATAGGAGTAACGGCCGCCGCCGCGGCCGGTGCTGCTTTGGGAATGTTACTGGCACCTGAAAAAGGTTCTGATTTGCGAAGAAAAATAAAAAACAACACAAAAGATTTCATGAACGATTTCGCAAACCTTCTTGCAAGAGGAAAAGAATTAGTAACTGATTTTCAGGATAGTATTTTGGAACGAGCGGATGATATAAGAGAATTGAGTGAGCAAGAGACTAACGTTTCTAAAAATTGATTTATGGAAGAGGTAAAAAATAGCGTTGAGAAGTTAGTAGATGATACAACTGACCTTATTCATTCCTACCGTGACCTTGCTGTTATTCGTATTGTAGAATATGGATCACAAGGAATCTCCATGGGCATTATGGGAATACTATCTTTATTTGTAGCAGGTTTTGTTTTATTATTTACAGGGTTAGGTTCCGCCTGGTGGCTTGGTGAATATTTGAAAAATATGAAAGCAGGTTTTTTCATCATGGGCGGACTTTACACCATAATTTTTATCGCGCTGTTGTTAACCTTAAAAAGAATATGGTTGCCACGTGTCAGAAATTTCATCATAAAGAAAATCTATGACCAGAATTAGTAATTACGATGAACTTGTAGCTGAACGTAGAAGGATTGAAGAAAATCTGGCAAGACGCAAATCAGAGATAGCAGAAGGAATACACAAGCTTAAAGCCAAGTTTGAACCTCTTCTTTATTTGCTTCCTGTGCTGGGTATTTTCAAAACAAGAACTTCTGTATTGAAAGCCGGAGCATCGTTGGCACTGGATACTATTATAGGTAAAAAAATATTAGCTAAGCGCACCTGGCTTACGCGATTTGTTTTACCAGTTATAAGAAAAATTTTATAAGAGTGATTAATCAAAAGCCCCTCTTCTGAATTAAACATGTAATCAGAAGAGGGGCTCTTGTGAAATTGAATTTATTAGAGTCCTTTACCAGTAGCGGCCCAATAAATTCCGCCATATAAATGATCTAAGAAAGTCTGATCGCTATACGTTAATGGTATATGTCCTAATGCCGTGTAGAAAGAACGTCCTCCATCATAATTGTGATACCATGATATAGGATGAAAGTTTCCCATTCCTTTGCCTTCTTTGTCTCCCCACTTTGCATAAGGTGCATAACTTTTTTCGTCTACAGATACAAGAAAGTGTAAATCATCAGCTTTACGATCACCAAATTCATACCATTCATCAGTCCATAAAAGTTTTTTAGGAAAACGTTCCATGCCGGGAAAGTTGCTGTCTTCTACTTTAAGATAAGCGGTCTGCTGCGCAGGATGTATTTTAAACATCATGCCAACCATTTTAGTATACCAAGCCCAGTCATACTCAGTATCTGATGCAGCGTGAATGCCAACAAAACCTTTTCCGGCTTTAATAAATTTTTCAAACGCTGCTTGTTGTTCGTCATTTAAAATGTTGCCTGTAGTATTGAGAAATATAACAGCGCCATAACTTTCCAATCCTTTATCAGTAAAGACAGATGCATTCTCTTGCCAGTCAACAGTGAAGCTATGGCGAAGCGCTAACTGACGAATTGCAGTAACGCCTTCATGAATGGACTCGTGATGCCAGCCATCGGTTTTGGTGAATAAAAGAACTTTAAACTGCTGTGCAAATGAAATGGTAGTAATGAACAAAAGTGCAGATAGCACTACCATTGTTTTTAAATGAATAATTTTCATATAGCTTGATGATTTGGATAATCTGTCAATATACATGAAACTGAGATTGTACCTGCAATTTTTGAGTAGTAAAATTATCAGCGGTTAGTATACTATTTGAGTGCGTCAGGAATACTATTATCCTTACAACATTCCTGACGCTTAAATTAAATAATAACCAGTTGACAGATAAATTAATAAGCTACTGTAAAGCGCTTGCGTATAAATTTTTTATTTTCCAGTTCATCCAGAAAAGCAATTGATAGGTCTTCCACAGAAATTTTACATTCCCCATCGTTATTAAATACAGGTTGATCTGTACCAATTCTGTATTTACCTGTCCTTCCATCGGTAATTCCGGGGTGCATTAAAATAGCAGGACTTAAAAATGTCCACTCAAGCTCCTCTTCTTTGCGCAGAATGTTCAAATAGTCACGTGCTGCCAACGCTCCTTGTTTATATTCGACAGGAAATTGTGGTGTATCAACCAATTGTACTCCAGGGGCAATCTCCAGACTACCCGCACCACCGACAACTAACAATCTTTTTACGCCGGCATTTTTTGTTGCTTGCTGAATAGCTTTAGAACCTTTTAGAAAGTCGTCATATATATTGGGATTAGTCCAGCCTGAATTAAAAGCATTTAAAACAGCATCATGTCCTGGAAGAAGAACACTGAGCTCTTTTTCATTGTATGCATCAGCCTTCTTAACAACTAGATTTTCATGTTTGACTTTTACGCCTTCAGGGTTCCGTACAATGGCGGTTACATGATGTCCGCGGTTTAAAGCCTCTGTCAGGAAATGTGATCCAACAAACCCTGATGCTCCGATTAATGCTACTTTCATAATTTTAAAATGTTTAAGTGTGAATGTTTATTGTAATAAAATTTGTTACAGTTTAGTTCAAAAAAAATTAATTAAATTTTTTGCTGAAATCAGCTAATGTTGTTTTGCCTAATTTTTTGAGCATTGCCTCTTCAACTTCAATGGATAAATTGTCGAGATGTTTATCGATTTGTTTGCCCACAGGACATTTTGGGTTAGGCTTATTTTTGTTTTGCCCTAATACAGGGTTTTGTCTCACGGCTTCATAAACCTCAGAAAGTAGTATTTCTTTGGCAGGTTTGGCCAGGTAACTTCCACCTGATTTTCCTTCACGGCTCTCTACTAAACCATGTTTCCGTAAATTGATGATCTCTTTTCTAACCAGCACAGGGTTAATGTTAATGCTGCCAGCCAGAAGCTCAGACGAAACCACTTCATTAGGAGATTTCTCCAACAAGGTGAGTATGTGCATGGAAATGGAGAATCTTCCGTTGTTCATACTGTAATTTTAGTTGTTACAGTACAAAGGTATACAATATTTTTGATTACAAAAGAATTGTAGAGTTTATCAACCGGATTGCCCTCAGTTATCTTTATCAAGCTGTTTTTGGATAGAATTAAAATTGTCATTATCGAAGCACACAAAAATCACTTTTTCAATTTTATCAGAATGTGAAATGAATTCTGTTACTGTTTGAACAGCAATTTTTGCTGCTTCGTTTATAGGATACCTGTATATACCTGTGCTAATACAAGGAAAAGCGATTGTCTGGCAATCATTATCAATAGCAAGTTGTAAAGAGTTTTTATAACAATTGGCAAGTTTTTGTGCTTCATTCTTTTGTCCGCCATTCCATACCGGTCCAACAGTGTGGATTACAAATCTAGCTTTCAGATTTCCTGCGGTGGTTATAACTGCCTCTCCAACGTTGCAACCACCTTGTCGTGCTATGATTTTTCTGCAGTTTTCTAAAATGGCTGGCCCTCCAGCCCTGTGTATGGCGCCGTCAACTCCACCGCCGCCCAATAGCGAAGTGTTTGCCGCGTTTACAATAGCGTCAACGTGTATTAACGTAATGTCGCCTTTTTTAACTTCTATTTTCGTTTTGCTGTTCACGAGTTTAATGACTCAATAATTTAATCTAAACGCTTGGAGATTCTTCCCAAAATGAATCTGATAATTTAATCAGCACTCTAAAATTAACTTTAAATGCGGGTTTTGTGAAATGGTTTAGTGTTTGAAAGCTCTTCATAAAATTATGTTATGAATACAATGGCATCAAAACAGTGGGGTATGCGTGATGAGGTTGGAAAGAAAAACCAGGAGCAGCTAAGCTCTATAGAAAGCCGAAAGAGGGTGATCATCTTTTTTATTCTCGGTGCCGTAACAATTGCGTTTGCTTTTGCATTGGCATTCTACAGTTTATTTCTTCGTGCGCTGGAGGCTATTGTGGAGTAAGATTGTATTATATGAACCACTAAGACACTAAGGGCACGAAGAAGCACTAAGAAAAGTATAAAACCACAAAGACACGAAGGGCACAAAGGATCACAAAGAAATTATTGATGAACTATAAAGGCACGAAGCAATGTAAAAAATAATCTTCGTGTTTCTTCGTGTCTTTGTGGTTCAAGCCTTCAAGAAAAGAAACCTTAAATCGTGCTATATAATAGTTGATTTGTGCTGTGCAGTCATGCCGTGTTATACGTTTTATTTGTGAATCTAAAATAATACGATTATGACTAAGGGCACAAAATTATATAGCGTAATGCACCAGAAATGTCCACATTGCCAGGAAGGAAATATGTTCAGGCATGCTTCGTTAAGTACAAAATTTGCAGATATGTATGATGCCTGTCCTGTATGTGGATTTGATTTCGTCAGAGAACCATCATTCTATTTTGGTGCGATGTATTTCAGTTATGCATTTCAAACTGCAATATGTGTAGCGGTGTGTTTAATTCTTCGCTTCACGCTCAACCCTGATACATGGACGTATGTTACCTGGATGATTGCAGGCTCTATAATAATTCTTCCCTGGAATTACCGTTGGTCGAGAGTAGCATGGATAAATCTTTTTAGTTCTTATAAAAAAGAAATGAGTCGTTGAGATGTTAGTGAGGTATTCATCTCTCAATGTCGTCCGACTAATGGATGCAATTCAAGTTTTACGAAGGAAAATCCTTGTTGTTGCCATTCAGGTAGAGCGAGTTTAAGTGCTTCGTACCCGTTCCATTCCGGATGATTCATGTGCATGATAACAATGGCACCATCTTTTGCATGATGAACCAGGTTGTCTTTAATAACATTGATTGGAGTTCCGGCAACCGCGTCGCCTGATAAAAGATCATAGCTTATAATAGTTTCTCCAAGTTGCCTGGCAATTTCAGTGCAGGCCTCATCTGTTGTTGCCGTTGCTGAACGATAATACAATGGTTTTCGTGCTGTAAAGTTTTCTATCTTACGAGCATTCAACTCAATCTCATCAACAGCTTGTCCTACACTGGCTGTTCCGTGAATGCCATATTTAGATTCGCCATCGATGGCACAGGGGTGGTGCGTTAATCCATGATTCTCAATTTCAAATAATGGA
>DATCRE010000130.1:0-3872 GCA_036569145.1 Cyclobacteriaceae bacterium | reverse complement strand
ATCTGTGTGATTGGGTATGGCATAAGAATAAACCCACTTATCGCCTTCTTTATAACCAAAATTTCCGGGATGTATTTTAAATTCATTATGATGACGAGGGAGAAAAAATAGTTGTTGTGGATAAAGCAGATTTCTATAACTATAACTTCGCTGAAGCAAACGCTCATAGTCATCTTGTTGATGAATGGCAAATTTAGCGAACTGGGCTAACGACCAATCATCATACGAATACTCTACTGTGCGTGTAACTGATTCAGAATATAGTGATGATAAATATCCATCTTTATGATATGTCTCAAGATCGTGCTGAAGAAAAGGAGCAACGTCAATGCTTTTCTTCATGGCTTCATACGCCAGGCTTTTATCGAAACCAGTTATACCTTTCAAATAAGAATCGGCAATGATGGGTACTGCATGATTACCCGTCATGGGTTCAATGGGCAGATAACCTGATTGCTTATACACATCAAGCATGGAGAGTACCATATCATTTTGTCTCTCGGGAAATAAAAGCGTCAGTAGTGGATGTAATGTTCGATAGGTATCCCAGGGAGAAAATTTTCCATATTCATTTTTACCTGAGGTTTTATGAACAGCATGATCTCTGCCCATGTATCGTCCATCAACATCTGAAATAATCCATGGAATTAAAAGCGAGTGATACAACGCTGTATAGAAAATGGTTTTATTTTCTTCGTTGTTATCATCAACGTCTATCACAGCCAGTTCCTTACGCCATTTACGTTGAGCCTGTTCTATCACCTGATCAAAACTCAAATCATGAAGTTCAGTTTTTATATTATCTCCTGCACTCTCTACGCTCACGGCTGATGTGCTCAGCTTGAGTGTGATGATCTTCGGACGATCCGTCGAAGAAGAAAAAGTAAGAACATAACCATCGTCTGTTTTTTCGTTACTTACAATTTCTTCACTGAACTGAAGCACGGAATTAAATTTATCTCCTATAAAAAACTGCTTCGACTTCATGGTTATTTCTCCTATGTCACCAATGAAAATTGCCGGTGAACTGTCTGCTGGAAAAGTGAAACGAAACATACCCGTTCTTTCCGTAGCCGTTGCTTCTACAAGCGTGTTGTCATCTTCAAATAGCACACGGTAATACCCGGGTGCTGCCTGTTCATTTTTATGATTAAAGTTCCTGCGTGATTTACCTACTATAAAATGTGTTCCGTTCTGAACAGGCATAACCAACAATCGTCCTGATGAACCATTGGGGTAACCGCTGGGATGGTTTATACAACTAAAAAAGTATATGGAAGAATCCTTATGGTAATAACCTCTCCTGTCTGTAACGGATGTTTCAGGTGTAAGCTGAATGTATCCAAACGGTGCAACGGCGCCGGGATATGTAAAACCTTCGCTACCCCATTGTGTAACGACATCACTGCTCTCTGTACCAATAAAGGGGTTTACATAATGAAGAATGTCTTTTTTCTGCGCATGTAATACTGCTATTGAAAATATCCATACGATGACACTCAACATTCCGTTCTTCATTATTGCATGCATCAGCTATTAAAAGTTATTGCTTTGAAAAGACTCTCGTTTTATATTTTTCAAATAGAGCTGCTGCTACAGCAAAAGAATTTCTTTTTTCCTGAGCATCATATTGTTCAGTAGTTGAATTATCCCACGCCCACTCCCATGCTTTAATTTTTTCATCGATGGCTTTAAAGTCAGGTGTTTTATGAGCGTTCATGCTTTGTAGCACGGCATTAAAGAATTGTTCCCAACGCAGTTTATAAAAACCTTTTAATAAACCAGACCATTGACGGTTGGAGTAGTCGTGTACGTCACTGTCAATTCCTCCCCACAACGTCACCAGGTTGCGTGCATTAAATTCATATAAATTTTTTTCTTGTGGCGTAATACCCCAGCTTCGTGCATCGTTTATCCATTTACCTAATAGAAAGCTATTGTGTGTAGCAAGCAACGTATCCATGTCATCAATCAATTCAAGAAACTCCGCGCTTAATTTTTTAAAAGCTTCTACATCTTTTTTCTGATAAGCCCCTGCAATTCGCCGCTGCAATGGCGATGCATAGTTTGCCAATACTTGTCTTGTAATATCAACCAGGTCATACCGATAACCTTCGCTGTGTTCGAAGCTTTTGGCATTGGTGACGAAGACATCCCACACTTTCACTAACTCAAGCGGATCATAGTCAAGCTTAGTTAAAACGCGATGACCTGTTATTGAAAAAGTTGGTCGTGCTACGATGATTGATTCAGGGCCTCCTTCACCAAATCCACCATGATAAACCGTATTCTTCAAAATACCCCAGGCATTTATGATAGATTGATTTTCACTTCCATAGCGCTTGTAGGTATATGCTTTCAACCACTCATCTATGTTTACGGGTTCTGACTGCCACACGTTCTCTAACATCAATTCAAACAATGCCGGATTCTGTTCAATGCCTTCTGGTGTTAAACCTATGCCCATTAACTTACCAGATGCAGGATCATGCAACGCTGCGGATGGATCTTCTGCCACGTTAGACATTCTTCCAAATAAACTTATGTTGCCTCCAAAGTTCTGAAGCATGTTCCAGATCCAGGGTTTGCCATAGTAAGAATCTGTTTGCTTCCACACCGGATGACTTTCGCTATACAAATCAAGTACAATCATATTATCGCCCGGAACACCGTTGAGCAACGCCTTTATCTGTGGATTCTTCCAGTATTCATCGTTGTAATGAAACATCCATCCCTGCATTACCCATTTTGCTTCAGGATCTGTATTGGCCATTGATTTATAAACTGTATTGCTGATGTGTGTTAAAAAAGTAGTATCGTTTGTTGGCGGAACATTTTCATTAAATGTATCGGCTGAATAGTAATGATCTGTTCCATATTCTTTTGTTTGTGTCTCGAGGAAGAGCGCACCTATTTTTTCGAATAGCGAATCTTCAGCATCAAGAATGTAAACATCATCAAAGCCAGCCTCCCAGTTTGTTTTCTTTAATTTGGCATTTGGAAATTTCTTATTGAAGGCCGGGGGCACATGTCCGGTAAAGGCTGGAAGTATTGGTGTCATGCCCATGCCTCTTTCTTGTGCTAATATTTTCTTTTGTAACTCTTTGTGTGTATCCATCCAATGTTGTGGCAGCGGACCACCCCACTTGTCAATGTTTCCCATCCAGAACCACGAGAAGAAAGATGGCCCTGTAAAAAATGTTGACAGCTCTTCGTCCGTAAAACCCAACGTATGATAGACCTCTTGCCAGATAGCTTCTTCACCTGTTAAGGCCAGCGGCATATTAATTCCGTTCAACGTCATCCAGTCAATCTCTTGCTGCCAGCGTTCCCAATTCCACCATGCCATGGTATAATTGAATGTGCAATAGTTTATGTAATACCGATACTTGTAAGGTGAAACTTTATGAACTTTCGTTTCTACAACAGGCAAAGTGGCTGGCAATTCTATCACCGTGTTATTCCACGATACATCAACATGACAATAGTGTTTGAGATAATGGTTCAGCGCTGAGCCAACGGATACACCATTGTTACCACGAAGTATAATTTTATCGTCCTTGCTTTCAAGTTCAAAGACATCTTTGCCATTTTCCTGTTCAATATGCTCAACGACAAAGGCATCGGCTCTGTCTTTTACAATGCGCGCCAGAAACTGCCTGATAGGATCATCAGCTATTTCGGTTTTCTTGTTACAGGTAGAGAATGTTGTAAGGATAAGAAGAAAGAGACAGGAGGAAATTACTTTGTTCATGTTTAAGAGTTTACTGAATATAAAAGTAAGACTTAATATTGCTTATAATGGTAATACAAATCACGTAGTCTTTACCCTTACAGGATTACTATTAAACCCGGCAATTTTGTAAGCGGTC
>DATCRE010000129.1:0-2866 GCA_036569145.1 Cyclobacteriaceae bacterium | reverse complement strand
ATGATGGGTGAATCGCCAACCCTGCCATGCATTTTGTAAGCCATGCCACTGGTTGTACACGCTCCTGAAAGATTTCCATTTGCATCAAGAGCAATAATGCCAATGGTATCATGATTTTCAATATTAACGATGGGCTTGTACTCCGATTTCTTTGTCCACTCCTTCCACGCTTTTTCAGATTCTTCCGTAAGCAATTTTTCCTTTTTGAAGCCGTTGGCCAGCGCAAATTGTAAAGCACCTTCACCCACTAACATAACGTGCGGTGTCTTTTCCATAACCAGACGTGCTACTGAAACAGGGTGAACTATATCCTGAAGAAAAGCTACGGCGCCACAGTTTCCAAATTCATCCATGATGCAGGAATCCAGTGTAACAATGCCATCGCGATCTGGCAAACCACCTAATCCAACGGAGGTCTCTTTGGGATCAGCTTCAGGGACTTTAGCACCTGCTTCAACGGCATCCAATGCTCGTCCACCAGCCGCCAAAACTTTCCAGGCCTCTACATTAGCTGCCATACCAAAGTTCCAGGTTGAAAGCACAATAGGTTTATTAACGGTTGCTTGAGATGATGCAAATGATTTAGGCATGGCCAAAACGGAAGCCCCCAATGCAGAGAGCTTTAAGAATTTTCTTCGGGTTGACATTCTTAATCAGTTTAGGTTTATATAAAGACAGGTGCTAATGTACATAGAACCTTGTTATGTGCATAACTGAAAAAACCTGAAAATCTAATACCTAAAGCTGAGAAATTACTCGTCGGGCAGTAATAAAACGTTTAATATAATATTCAGCGTACAGATTAGTTTCTACCACACCCAACATACTGGAAGAATGGATGAACTTAACATTATCTTTATCAATAACATCAGTTACAAGACCAACATGCGAAATTCGCTTTCGTCGTTTACCGGTAGCAAAGAAAACTAAGTCTCCGGGTTGAAGATCTTTCATTTCAACTTTTGTACCGACTTTGCTTTGATCAACTGAACTACGAGGTAATTCAATATTAATTGCTCTGAAGGAATTAATTAATAAACCAGAGCAATCCATTCCGGCACGTGTTGTACCACCATATTTATAAGGCGTTCCTATAAATTTACGCGCTGCTTCTACAACGGTATCCGATATTTCATGGTGCGCACTAATTTTACGACTCGCAGAACACGACGATAAAAAAAGTGTCGATAGCAAAAGCGTTAACAGAAGTAGCCTTTCATTAATTTTAAGGCGAAAAAATAGCTTCATCAGACTTTTTAAACGTAAATAAACACTCAAATATACTCGATTCATGGCATTTGGAGAAGTCACAGCAAGTATCATCCATCAATTTGAAAACATCATTGGTAATCAGCATGTTGTAGTTGATCAGAAAATTCGCTTTGATTATTCGCATGATGAAACCGAAGACTATTCCTTTCTTCCCGATGTGGTGTTAAAGCCTGGCTCCACGGCAGAAATAAGTGGGATTATGAAGCTATGTAATGAACACCTGCTAGCAGTAACGCCTCGCGGTGGTGGCACTGGTTTAAGCGGTGGAGCATTGCCTGTCAACAGTGGTGTTGTTATTTCGATGGAGCGATTTAATAAAATTTTAAATATCGATGAGCTCAATTTACAAGCCACTGTAGAGCCCGGCGTGATCACGCAAGTTTTTCAGGAAGCAGTAAAGGAGAAAGGGCTCTTCTATCCGCCTGACCCGGCCAGCAGTGGATCTTGTTTCATCGGAGGAAACGTATCTGAAAATAGTGGTGGCCCGAAGGCTGTAAAGTATGGTGTAACGCGTGATTATGTGCTAAACCTTGAGGTTGTACTTCCTACAGGTGAAGTCATCTGGACGGGAGCAAATGTATTGAAGAATTCAACTGGCTATAATCTTACACAACTCATGTGTGGCAGTGAAGGTACGCTTGGCATCGTCACTAAAATTGTTTTTAAGTTACGCGGCTATCCTCAAAAGTCAGCTCTTTTACTTATTCCTTTTGTAAGTAATGAAGAAGCTTGCAGAGGCATAGCAGAAATATTCAGAGCAGGCATATCGCCTTCGGGCATGGAATTTTTTGAGCGCGAAGGCGCTTTAAAAACAATAGACTATTGTGAAAAAATATATGCCGCAAAAGTAACAACACCTTTTCCCGAAAATATGAATGCCTATCTGCTCTGCGAACTGGATGGCAACGATGAAGAAGTTCTGATGCGTGATGCCGAACGTGTTATGTCCGTCGTTGAAAGTTTCCAGGTAGGTGAAGTTCTATTTGCAGAAACAGCGGCACAAAAAGAAGAACTTTGGAAAATAAGAAAGAATATTTCTCCTGCCGTTAATGCTTATTCCCTTAGTAAAGCAGAAGACGTTGTTGTTCCCCGCGCCAACTTGCCAAAACTTATTACTGGTATAAAAGAAATTGGAAAACAATACGGCTTCAACTCTGTGTGCTATGGCCACCTGGGTGATGGCAACCTTCACATCAATGTGATGAAAGAACAAATGAGCGAAGAAAACTGGAATACAAAAGTTAACGAAGGCATTGGCGAAATTTTCAAACTTACTGTGAGCCTGGGTGGTACTCTATCCGGAGAGCACGGCATTGGTATTGCCAAAAAACCGTATATGCCAATCGCTATGAAAGAAGCTAACCTTGTCGTTATGCGTGGCATCAAAAAAGCCTTCGATCCAAACGGCATTCTGAATCCAGGAAAAATATTTTAACATGCAACACCAGCAATCTTAATTATGAAAAACATCTCATTACTACTTCCATTTATTGTTGGTATTGCACTAACAGCACAGGCTTCAATAAACGGACAACTACGAACTGCCGTCAATAGTCCTTTACTAGCTACGCTAATATCATTTATTGTGGGCACT
>DATCRE010000128.1:0-2967 GCA_036569145.1 Cyclobacteriaceae bacterium | reverse complement strand
AGAGAACACATGAAACTGATCAGCAAATGTGCCGCTGCTTAAACTATACTGACCGCCATAGCTTGCATGACCTACCTGATCGGTATCCCACCAATGTGGTGTTCCATAAACTGTTTTTTCACGACCACTGCCGCCAATCATCTCCATAATATCAATCTCTCCGCATTTGGGCCAGCCTACATTATCAATGTTGCTTCCTAACAACCACAGGGCAGGCCAGATGCCTTGTCCTTTTGGAAGTGCTGCACGAATATCAACTCTTCCGAATTTGAAAGACTTTTTACCTTTTGTGATCAGGCGTGAACTTGTATAACTGCTTCCATTGTATGATTCTTTTTTTGCTGTGATGATTAACATACCATCACTAACAGCAGTGTTTTCTTTTCGATAGTATTCAAGCTCATTGTTTCCCCAGCCACCAGCGCCAGTCTCGAAAGACCAGTCTGTTTCATTTAATGCAGTTCCGTTAAATTCATCTTGCCAGATCAATGTCATTCCTGCATAAGATTCTGGTGTAGAGTATCCGGTTGTTGGAATGGGCGTTGTTCCATTATCGCCTTTTACAATCTTTACATCTTTGCTCTGACTAACAAAATCTTTTATTGTAGTGTGAGCTTCAACCCTGATGGTGTATGTACCAGCAAGGGCATACGTGTGAGAAACCTGTCCGGTAGTTGACGTTACAGCAGTCTCTCCTGTTTCTCCGAAATAGATGTAAAAGAAATTAACATTTTGTGCGGAAGCATTTACGGTCACTAACCCGGACCCATCAGACGCAACGGTAGTTTGTACCTGCAGATTGGATGGCAATACTACCTTGACATCATCTTCATTTTTAGAACATGACAAAGCAGCAACTAACAAGAAGCTTAGTGTAATTAAAAGTTTTAACCTTTTCATAGGTGTTCTCCCCACATTATAAAATTAAAAAATAGAGCAGTAAAGCCTAAGTGTTTTCGATACACTTAGGCTATTATGTGTTCAATGGTTAAATTATTAAGGTAATAATTCAAAATCATCAAGGTAAAATATTCCGTCGGTGAAGATAGCTTCTCCACCAAACTGAATAACAATCTTGTCTAAATCCTCACGATCAGCAACAGCACTGAAGTCGAAAGTCAATTCAATCCATTTATCAGTATCGAGATTTTTCTGAATGACTTCATATTGTGTTGTATAACCATTTGCTCCAAGGTCTCCATTTTGAAGCTTCACTGAAATTTGTTTCTGTAATGTGTGGTATGACTGCCATGATTCAGAACCGTTGTCGGTAGTGTAATCATTAAATCCGGGAATAAAAACTTTCATCTTGAAAACGTTACGGTTGTGCAGATCCATTTTGTATCCTGGTTTTATCTGTACGTTGGCATATTCTCCACCTGCGCCATTGGCCTTTGTGTATTTGCCAACTTTCAATGAAGTGTTAATAGGCAGAGTAGCTGGATTGTCGTACGTTACTATTGAACCATTTGAGTTATCAATGAATGTTACATTACTGCTTCCATCAAAATTTTCGTAGATGTCAGCAATTTTGTATTCAGGAGCAGGAGGGGGTGTGTGTGTAAATCCTTCAGGAATTAAATGTAAGTACCATGCAAACCCGGCGTTAGCTGCATCGAGATAACGTAAATACATTTCGTTTTCTTCAAGCTTCAATATTTCATACGTTGAAACGCCAGTGTAATAACCAATGAAGCCTCCGTTAGAAATAGTAAGGATTTGATTGTTGTCGCCAGAGATATTCCATGTTAAATCAGTAGGCGCTGTGAAAGGTGCTGTATCATCACCTGCGTTTGGATAAGACCCAGGAAAGTTTGCTGCTTGCTTGTTGTTGATGAATACATCGCCTTCAGTATCGAATACATAAGAGAATGCATTGATCTTGAATGTATACTTGTCATTATACAAACCACTTCCATCTTTTTCATTTGGTCCGGCCTGGTACCAGTCAGGGCCATTGCTTGTATCAGGACCTAAACCGAAATGTCCTTTTACAGTAGCATCTACAACCCATGTTTTACCTTCAGGTTTTGAATTGCCACCGGTTAGTAAATTATAAACCGGAATGTCGAGCAACGTTGGATCGGTCTGTTCAATCTCAATAGTTTGTGATGATACAATACTTCCACCAGATGTATACGCTGTCATCTTCACAACGTACGATCCTTTCACAGGATAAGTTCCCGTTACATTATCACCGCTGGCTTTTACACCATTACCAAAGTCCCACGTCTTTAGAAACGCTTCTGTGGTGCTTGTAAAATTGATGATATTTTTATTTGCTGCACTTGGTGCGTACGTAAAGGTAGCATCTGCTGCAACAGGAGGAGCACCCAGTTGCTCATTATCTTCACTACAGGAGACAAGACATACTTGCAGCGCAACGATGCAAAGTATGTTATATATTATTTTTTTCATGATTCGTGTTTTCAAAGTTTGTTAGTTATAACCTTTGTTCTGTGACCAGCCTGCACCAGCAAGATCAATCTCGGCTTGTGGTATAGGGAAAACTTCATTCTTGTTCACTGTAAATCCTTCAATGGCGGCAGCAGCTTTTCCTGTACGCACGAGATCAAAGAAACGTAATCCTTCACCAGCAAACTCTACACGACGCTCGTGATAGATAGCATCAGTAAGCGCACTGCCAGAAGCCGTTACTTCAGGCATGCTCACGCGATCTCTTACCATTTTTAAATATTGACGGGCAAGAACATCGTTAGGCGTTGTCTTCCTGTTGTGAGCTTCTGCAGCCATCAATAACACATCAGCATAACGAATGACTTTGTGATTTACAGGACTTGTCAAATCATTGTCTGGAGGACCAAGTTCATCTAATCGTTTAATGTATTTGTTGTTGTAGTAACCGGTATGACCACCTGCGCCAATTGTATATTTTACAACTACAGGAAGCTGACTTGCTTTAAAAGCTTCAATATCGAGAATGGATGCAGGGAGTCGTGGATCGTT
>DATCRE010000127.1:0-3109 GCA_036569145.1 Cyclobacteriaceae bacterium | reverse complement strand
CAATAGCGATTAATGCACCGGGCACTAACCCAAAGCCGGCATCGGTTGGCGTATATCCTAATATGCGTTGTACTAATACCGGGAAAATAAACACAGAACCAAACAAGCCGATACCTAATACAAATGTTAAGATGTTACTGGCAATAAGATTACCGCTTTTCCAAACTCTAAGATTAATCATCGGCTGTTCCACCGTGAGTTGTCGTATTACAAACGAGGCAAGTCCGGCAACAGCAAGAATGGAGAGGATTACAATACCACGATCATCAAACCAGTCTTCAGATTGTCCTTTTTCTAACACATATTGTAAGCTACCAATACCGACAACCAGGAAGAGTATTCCTAAATAATCGATGTGTACATTTTTTCTATTGGCAAGTTGTTCTTCAGTATCACTGGGAACAAAACGCCATGCCAGCAGTGTAGCCACTATTCCGAAAGGAATATTGATATCGAAGATTAAAGGCCATGAATAATTATCGACAATGATACCTCCAAGTGTTGGCCCGATGGTTGGACCTAACACTATCCCCATACCAAACATACCTGCGGCCATGCCACGCTTTTCGGGTTCGAAAGCATCGAATAATATTCCCTGCGATGTTGACAACAATGCACCACCACCAATGCCTTGAATGAATCTCCATATAATAAGACCAAGCAAGCTACCTGCATTGCCGCACATGTATGATGCAATGGTGAACAGGATAATAGAACCGATATAGTAATTTTTTCTTCCGAATAAGCGAGCGAAGAAACCCGTCAGGGGAATTACAATTACGTTGGCGATAGCATAAGCAGTTATCACCCACGATGTATCTTCAATTGTTGCTCCTAAATTTCCGCTGATGTCAGCCAACGCTACATTCACAATGGATGTGTCGATCAGCTCCATGATGGCGGCAGAAATTGTCGTCACCACAATGATAACACGAGCAATACCTTTTAAGGCCATAATTAATTTACGTTAACTTCTACCTCAGCACTTATGCCTGCGCGTAATACACCTTTATATTTTTCAGGAGTTGTGATCTCAATTTTTACAGGAACGCGCTGTGTAACTTTCACAAAATTTCCGCTGGCATTGTCGGCTGGAAGAAGTGCAAACTTTGAACCTGTAGCCTGGCTGAAAGAAGCGACCTTTCCTTTGATATCAAGATCGGGGTATCCATCCAGTTTGATGTTGACCTCTTGTCCTTCTTTCATTTTCTCTAATTGTGTTTCCTTGAAGTTTGCAACAATCCAATACCGCTCATCATTCACGACAGAAAACAAGGGAGCACCTGCCTGTATGAATTGTCCTTTTTCAATAGTGCGTTTTCCTATTCTGCCTGTTATAGGAGCAACAACGGTGCAGTAGCTTAACTTAAGACGGGCCTGATCAAGTGCTGCTTTCCGTGTTTCGATAAGTGCTTGCACTTTTTGTACCTGCGCTTGAGCAATGGCAACTTGTGTTGAAGCAAGATTTACCTGATCCTGATTAGCGATGTATTGCTTGTTTGCACCATCATAATTGGAGCGTGTGTCATCTAATTGTTTCTGTGTTATAGCACCTTCCTTGAATAATGCCTCATCACGATTTAAATCGTTTCTAGCTTTGGTCACTCTTGTTAATTGCACATCAGCATTAGCGGAAGCAAGTTTTTTATTAGCTAATGCATTTTTATAAGCCGCATCAGCATTTGCTTCATCAGCTTTGGCATTCAATAGATCTGCATGTGCCTGAACTTCCTGCAATGCATATTCTTTTGTGTCGATCTTAATAAGAGTCTCATTCGCTTTTACTGTTCCATAGTCATCAACACCGATTGAGTCGATGTAGCCTGCAACGCGTGAAATTACGGGCACGGTCCGTGATTCGATTTGTGCATTATCGGTGATTTCAAAATGCAGGTTGTGAATAAATGATCGGAAGCCGAAAAATGCGGCAACGACAACAACAGCTAGTACTACGAATAGTACAGGGCTTTTCTTTTTTTGAGGTGTGGTAGTATTACTTTCCATAAAATATAGTTTTCTTTTTATTTCCTTATAACGGAACAAAAGTAAACCAGGTTGACTAATAAAGTCAACTTTGTTGACTAATATTTTTTATTACTTTTGTCTTATAATAGTCTTTAATATGAAACTTGACGAAGAGCTGGTTAAAACCGAATACATGAGGAAGAATAACTGGGGCAAAGTGCTGAGTATAAATAAGCGCCAGTTTGATGAATGGACCACGCGAAAATTGGCTGAAAGTGGCTATGGTGATTTTAAAATAACCTATTTGGCTGTTATGATGAATATCCGCCCAGAGGGTATTAATAATAATGAGCTTGCCTTAGTTGCCATGGTTACCAAACAAGCTATGAGTAAAGTGGCTAAGGAACTCACTGATCTGGGATATATAAAACCTAAACCTTCTACGGAGGATAAACGAATCACAATTTTTACATTAACTGAACGCGGAAAGAAATTAGTTCTTCAGTGTAGGTTAGCTGTACACGAACTGACGGAAGAATACCGACGCGAATTTGGCAAGAAGAATGTAGATCAGATGCTACAGATGATGGCTGATATTATTGCATACAACGACAAAAAGAACAATAGAAAGCAACTCGTTAAATAGATTGATTCTATAGAGCACACTGTTAATTCGAACAGTCTAACGATTTATTCAGGTGTCTTCTTATCTGAATGGCCAAGATTTTTGCCAGGGTTAACAAGATCTCTCACCAGCTGTTTTAGTTCTTTTGTTTCAGGGAAACGTTCCATTCGCTTGCGGTCAAAGATTTCTGCATCATCAACGCGAACAGTAAATCGTCCACTTATTTCGCTGGGAACGAGCAAGACACCTTTTATATCGTCAGTGAAAGTTGTTAGCAACTCCTGGGCGAAGTAAGAAGCTCGAAGCATCCAGCCACACTTTGGACAATACTCAATAGTAATAACCGGTTTCATCTTATTGTTTTGATAAAGATACAGTTCAGATTTATGGTGTGAGTATAATCCAGGCTGATTTCTTTAACGCAACATATCTGTTGTTAAAAGTATCATACACCATGTAGTCATAGATCATTGGTATGCAACTCAAACCATCCAGCGTCAACAGACTGTAATTTTGATT
>DATCRE010000126.1:0-8805 GCA_036569145.1 Cyclobacteriaceae bacterium | reverse complement strand
GATCAGGCCAGCTTAGCAACGGATGTTTTATTGAGTGCAGATCTTCGGGGAATTGATTCACATGGCATTGCACGTCTATCAGGTTATGTTCGTCTGTGGGAAGCCAATCGCGTTAACTCAAAACCACAGGTTCGCGTAGTTCATGAAACACCAAGCACCGCAGTCGTTGATGGCGACGCTGGCTTAGGATTAGTCGTAGCACCACAAGCTATGGAGATTGCCATTAACAAAGCAAAGACTTGTGGCACAGGTTGGGTAGCTGTTAAAAACTCAAACCACTTTGGCATTGCAGGTTATCACGCCATGATGGCGTTAGATCATGATATGATTGGCATTGCTATGACAAATGCAAGTCCATTGGTAGCTCCAACATTTTCTGTAGAACGCCTTTTAGGAACAAACCCAATATGCGTTGCCATACCCGCTGCAACACAACCACCTTTCGTTGCAGACTTTGCGACAACAACAGCGGCTAATGGCAAACTTGAAATATTGCAACGCAAAAACAAGGAAGCTCCGGAAGGATGGATTCAAAAGAAAGATGGAACATCGTCAACAAATCCACATGAGTTAAAAGATGGCGGCGCACTCATTCCCTTAGGGAGCGATCGTGAACATGGCAGTCATAAAGGCTTTTGCCTTGGAGCCTGGGTTGATATATTTTCTGCAGTACTATCAGGTGCTAATTATGGTCCGTGGGTTCCTCCATTCGTTAGTTTCTTATCACCTCCTGCTAATCCTGTTGGCGAAGGTATTGGGCATTTCTTTGGTGCTATGCGTGTTGATGCATTTAGACCAGCAGAAGAGTTCAAGAATCACATGGATAATTGGATAACAACTTTTCGTAATGCAAAAACAATTGAAAGCCAGGAGAAAGTTATTATACCGGGAGATCCCGAACGAGAAACCAGTGAGATCAGAACTAGGGAAGGTATCCCTTTAAATTCAAAAGTAGTAGATGATCTTAAAGCGCTGGCCCAACGATTTGAGCTTGCATTTTAAAAAGTAAAGTAGAATCGTGTAGACAACGGCGATGTTAACACGTAGGGATTAGGATACAAAAGATCGTAAGAAACAAGAAAATTAAATCGGCCACCATTTTGTGTGGGCGATGAATATCCAATGCCAATAAAGAAACGATTTATTATTTTACGCTCGTTGGTGTTAATGGCTGGCACACTGTAATAATCGTAATCCGTCTGAAGAAAGAAATCTTTTATATTGAATCGCACAAAAGGATAACCTGTATACGTACTGTAACTTTTGCTTTGAGCCCCACTTCCATAATTTGTGTATTGATATTCAGCCCCAATTCCTGTTGATAAATCTTTAGTTAGCATATAACCAACCTGTCCCGACAAGCCAACGGTAAAATAGTTTCCATAATTACTGCTACCAAAGCCTAACCCTCCCAATCCAATACCCAGATAGCCTCTATCTTTTAGAGACCAGTCAGCTCCTTCATCAAAATCTCTTTGTGCTAATGCCTGAAATGTAGCGAGAGTTAGAAGTAAAACGATCAGGTTCGCACGCATACAATTTGAGTTTACTCTTCGCTAACGATGAAAATATCTTCGGATTCTTTTTTCATTAAGTATTTCTCGCGAGCAAATTTTTCAATGGATTCACGATCGCCAAAAAGCTCGTCTCGATCCTTCTCAACCTCTTTGATTTTTTCATTGTAATACTCTTTCTCGTTTTCAAGCGAGTTCAATTTATTACTAAGTTTAAATCGAGAGATCAGATCATTGTTATCTAAAAAAAGCATCCACAGAATAAAGATAACTCCCGTGATAACATAAAAATTGCGATAGCGTTGAGGTATTTTCTTCAGCATGGCAGATTAAAAAGTATACTAAGATATGAAATACTTCTTAATCTTTAAAACGCTAAGGGATAAGCAGAATTTCATCACTCACCATAAAACGAGAAAAGCCAGAGTACAAACCCTGGCCTTCTTATTACAAAAAAGAAATGTGATTAGAATTTTTTGCCTGGGAAATAAGCTACTTCACCAAGTTCTTCTTCAATTCTGATTAGTTGATTGTATTTCGCCATTCTATCAGAACGCGAAGCAGAACCAGTCTTGATTTGACCAGTGTTCAATGCTACAGCTAAATCAGCAATAGTGCTATCCTCAGTTTCACCAGAGCGGTGAGACATAATGCTCTTATAGCTATTACGTTTCGCTAAGTTAACTGCGTTAATTGTTTCTGTTAAAGAACCAATCTGGTTTACTTTTACAAGGATGGAGTTAGCAACACCCATGTCAATTCCCTTTTGAAGGAAGTCAACATTTGTTACAAACAAATCATCACCTACCAATTGTACATTCTTACCGATTTTATCAGTCAAGCCTTTCCAGCCTGTCCAATCTTCTTCAGCCATACCATCTTCAATTGAAATGATAGGATATTTTTTTGCCCACTTTGCCCAATACTCAACCATCTCTTCAGACTTCAATTTCTTGCCATCTGATTTTTTGAAATGATAAGTTTTAGATTTAGCATCATAGAATTCAGAACTTGCTGCATCCATAGCGATGAAGATATCTTCACCCGGCTTAAAGCCTGCCTTCTCAATTGCTTTTAATACAACTTCAATTGCTTCCTCGTTAGAAGTGATGTTTGGTGCAAAACCACCTTCATCTCCAACGTTCGTTGACAAGCCTTTGTCATGAAGTACTTTCTTTAAAGTATGGAATACTTCAGTTCCCATCTGTAATGCTTCAGAGAATGTATCAGCCTTAATTGGCATAACCATAAATTCCTGGAAGTCGATTGAGTTATCTGCATGGCTACCACCATTCAGGATGTTCATCATTGGCACAGGAAGTGTGTTAGCATTAACACCACCGATATAGCGATATAATGGCATGCCTGCTTCCATAGCTGCAGCTTTAGCTATTGCCAAAGAAGTACCCAGAATAGCATTAGCACCAAGTTTTCCTTTTGTTGGTGTACCATCCAATTCAATCATGATTTTATCAAGAAGATTTTGATCGAACACATCAAAACCCACAACTTCAGGAGCAATCTTAGTGTTAACATTAGCAACAGCTTTAGTTACACCTTTTCCAAGATAACTTTTCTTATCACCATCGCGTAACTCAACAGCTTCGTGGGTTCCGGTAGAGGCACCAGATGGTACAGCAGCACGACCGAACGCACCGCTTTCAGTTACAACATCAACTTCAACAGTTGGGTTACCACGGCTGTCTAGAATTTGTCGGGCGTGGATACTTTCAATTAAACTCATAGAAATTTTTGATTTAAGGAATAAATGATTGGTTATTTAGGAATGAACTGTTTCTAATTCTGCTACACTTGATCGTATCATTTCAAGGAATTGATCAAATAAATAATTTGAATCATGCGGACCAGGTGAAGCCTCCGGGTGATATTGTACAGAGAATGCCTTCTTGCTTTTCAATCTGATACCCATGATTGTGCTATCATTCAAGTGAACATGTGTAACTTCTACGTCAGGATTTTTTTCAATATCCTTTTCACTAACTGCGAAACCGTGATTCTGAGAAGTCATTTCTCCCTTCCCTGAAATCAAATTCTTTACAGGATGATTTAATCCACGATGACCATGGTGCATCTTATATGTTGAAATACCACTGGCCTGAGCTAATAGTTGATGTCCCAGGCAAATGCCAAAAGTAGGTCTATTAGACGCCAGAACATCTTTAACAGTTTTAATTGCATAATCCATTACTGCAGGATCGCCAGGACCATTAGAAATAAAGTATCCGTTTGGTTTCCAGGCTTCCATTTCTGCAAATGAAGTCTTAGCAGGAAAAACCTGAATATAGCAATCACGTGAAGCAAGATTTCTCAAGATATTAGTTTTAATTCCAAGATCAAGAGCCGCTACTTTAATCGACGCGTTGGCATCCCCAACAAAGTACGATTTCTTAGTGCTAACAACTGAAGAGAGTTCTAAACCATTCATAGATGGCACTTTCTTAATTTCCTCTCTCATTTGATCAGGTGTAAGTACAGAAGAGATAAGGGCATTCATTGCACCTTTACTCCGAATATATCGAACCAGCATTCGGGTATCAACATCAGCTATCCCAGTAACATTGTGTCGTTCAAGATATTGCTGAAGACTCTCCGTTGATGTTTTTCTGCTAAACACCTCTGAAAAATCATTGACCACAATACCAGCTATCTTAGGTGTTTCCGATTCTTGTTCGACATCTATTGCACCATAATTACCAATGTGAGCATTGGTGTTAACGATAATCTGTCCGAAATAAGACGGATCAGTATAGATTTCCTGGTACCCTGTCATGCCGGTGTTAAAACAAATCTCACCGCCAGTAGTACCGTCTTTTCCAATGGCTTTACCTTCAACTAGTAAACCATCTTCGAGGAGTAGATAGGCTTTCTTCTGCATAGTAGTCACAAAATTAATCCAGGATTGTTATGGTTGGGTTAAAAAACACTCATTTTTGTAATCATAAGTCAATAAAAAAGGGATTAAACCGAAGTTTAATCCCTTTTTATATTTTGAATGACTATTCACTTATTCTTTATCTTCTTTTTTTGAAGCAGCCTTCTTAGTTTTCTTTGCAGGTTTTTCAGCTTCACCTTCAGCCACTTCTTCAGAAGCTTCTGCCTTAGGAGACGCTTTCTTACCGCGACGAGTCTTAGCTTTCTTAACAACTTCTTCTTTTGAATAAAGAGTGTTGAAATCTACTAATTCGATGAGACACATTTCAGCATTGTCACCTAAGCGGGCATCTGCTAATTTGATGATACGAGTGTATCCCCCTGGACGATCAGCTACTTTTGATGCGACTTCTCCAAACAAGGTAGAAACAGATTCTTTATCTTGAAGATAAGAGAACACAGTTCTGCGTGAATGCATAGTGTCATCTTTAGCCTTTGTAATCAAAGGTTCAACATATTTACGTAAGGCCTTAGCTTTTGCTACAGTTGTTGTAATTCTTTTGTTAAGAATTAAAGAACTAGCCATGTTCGAAAGCAGGGCGTGTCTGTGAGCACTTTTTCTGCCGAGGTGGTTAATTTTCTTTCCGTGTCTCATGATTAATCTTCGTCCAATTTATACTTAGAAAGATCCATTCCGAAGGTGAGATTTTTCTCAGCAACAAGTTGCTCTAACTCAGCCAACGATTTTTTACCAAAATTTCTGAATTTCATCATATCAGAGATTTCAAGTTCAACCAGATCTCCTAATGATTTCACGTCAGCAGCTTTTAAGCAGTTATAAGCACGAACTGAAAGATCAAGGTCATGCAGCGCTGTCTTAAGTAACTTTCTCATGTGAAGCATTTCTTCATCAACTTGCTCGATCTCAGCATCTTTGCCAGTTTCAAGTTCTATTGATTTATCAGAGAATAGTCTGAAATGCTGGATCAATATGTGAGCGGCACCTTCCAACGCCTTCTCAGGGTGGATTGAACCATCAGTTTCGATGTCAATCACTAATTTTTCGTAGTCAGTCTTTTGCTCAACACGAGTATTCTCAACACTGTATTTTACGTTTTTGATAGGCGTAAAAATTGCATCAATAGGAATGTATCCAAATACTTGCTCTGCTGGCTTGTTTTCTTCTGCTGGCAAATACCCTCTGCCTTTTTCGATGTTTAATTCAATCTCGAAATTTGCAGACTCATCCAAATTACAGATAACATGCTCAGGATTAAGAATTTCAAATGCTGAAGTGAATTTTACAATGTCGCCAGCTTTGAATTGCTTTTGTTTTTTAATGCTAACTGTAATCTTGCTATCAAAATTATCTGATACTTTCTTGAAACGAACCATTTTCAGATTCAAGATAATCTCAGCTACATCTTCAACTACTCCTTCAATGGTTGAAAACTCATGAAGCACACCTGGAATCTTAATGCCCGTGATGGCATATCCTTCAAGAGAGGATAAAAGAATTCTTCTAAGTGCATTGCCAATCGTAACTCCGTAACCCTTTTCCAGAGGCTTGAATGTAAATAGTCCGTGAAAATCATCAGACTTCTCCATCACAACCTTCTCTGGCATTTGAAATGCTAATATTGACATAGTGTGTGTAGATTAACTTTTAAAATTATTTAGAATACAATTCAACGATAAGCTGCTCGTTGATGTTTTCCGGAATATCCTCACGAGGAGGTAAATTAATAAGCTTACCTTCCATTTCACTCAAGCTCCACTCTAACCAATTGTACTTCTTTGCACCTTGGATAGAAAGACTGTTTGTAATAGTCTCTAGTGATTTTGAACGTTCGCGAACAGCTACAACATCACCAGGCTTTAAGCTATAAGAGGCAATGTTAACAACTTCGCCATTAACTAGGATATGTTTATGCAAAACAAGCTGACGTGCAGCTCTACGTGTAGGAGCAATACCTAAACGATAAACTGTATTGTCTAATCTTGATTCTAGTAATTGAAGTAATACCTCACCAGTAACACCTTTTTTACGTGATGCCGTATCAAATAATTTAGCAAACTGACGCTCCAGCAAACCATAGATATACTTTGCCTTTTGCTTTTCAGCCAACTGCGTAGCATATTCAGACTGCTTTCTTTTCTTTCCGCGTCCATGCTGACCTGGCGCATAGTTCTTCTTTTGAAGCGCTTTGTTATCGCCCATAATAGGCTCATTAAAGCGTCTTGAAATTCTAACCTTGGGGCCTGTGTATCTTGCCATCTCTTGTTAATTTATAATCTCAGACCACGACTGTCAAACAGCCTTGCTCTTAAATTGTCAATGTGTTATACTCTTCTCTTCTTTGGAGGTCTGCAACCATTGTGAGGAAGTGGAGTAACGTCGCGGATTGCGGTCACTTCAATACCTGCTACCTGTATAGTACGGATGGCAGATTCTCTTCCTGAACCAGGACCTTTCACAAAAACCTCTACTTTTCTAAGACCAAGTTCGAAAGCTTTTGAAGCACAATCCTGAGCTGCCATTTGTGCCGCATAAGGAGTATTTTTCTTTGAACCTTTGAAACCCATCTTTCCAGCAGATGCCCAGGAAATAACCTGACCTGTAGAATTGGTCATCGCAATGATGATATTATTGAAACTAGCTCTGATGTGAGCTTCCCCAACAGCCTCAACATTCACGACTCTCTTTTTTGCTTTATCTTTTCTCTTCTCAGCGGTTGCCATTATTGAAAAGTGTTTATTTCAATTTGTCTAATTAACCTTTAGTTGCCTTCTTCTTGTTGGCTACAGTCTTACGCTTACCTTTACGGGTACGAGCATTGTTTTTAGTAGTCTGACCACGAACAGGAAGACCCTTTCTATGGCGAAGACCTCTGTAGCAACCAATATCCATAAGACGCTTGATGCTGAGTTGAATCTCAGACTTCAACACACCTTCGATCTTGAATTTCTCAGTGATTAATGAACGAATCGCATTTGATTCCTCATCATTCCACTCTTTAACCTTCTTATCCCAGTCCACACCAGCTTCGGTAAGGATTTTCTGCGCTGACCTACGGCCAATGCCAAAAATATAAGTTAGGCCAATCTCGCCTCTCTTGTTATCCGGAATGTCTACACCAGCAATACGTGCCATAGTCTTTTAACCTTGTCTTTGTTTATACCTGGGATTCTTCTTGTTAATCACATACAGCTTGCCTTTGCGTCTGATAATCTTGCATTCAGCGCTGCGCTTTTTTATGGATGCTTTAACTTTCATGTCTTTATGTTACTTGTATCTGAATACAATTCTACCTTTTGTTAAATCATAAGGGGACATCTCCAACCTTACTTTGTCTCCAGGTAAAATGCGAATATAATTCATTCTCATCTTTCCTGATATATGTGCCAGAACTTCGTGACCATTTTCCAACTGCACTCTAAACATTGCATTGGATAAGGCTTCCATTATTGTTCCGTCTTGTTCTATTGACTTTTGCTTCGCCACTTATATTTATAATTTTCTTCTATATATTGGTGCGTTGTCAATATCTCCGTCTTATCATCCCAAACTGCAACTGTATGCTCAAAATGAGCAGATGATTTTTTATCTGCTGTTCTTATGGTCCATCCATCTCGCTCTTGCACCACATTCTTAGTACCTTTGTTAATCATCGGTTCTATTGCAAAAACCATCCCCGAGACTAACTTAATACCTTTTCCACGCTTTCCGAAGTTTGGTATTTCAGGATCTTCGTGAAGATCTCTTCCAACTCCATGCCCCACCAACTCTCTCACTACGCCGTATCCAAAACCCTCAACATAGCTCTGAATGGCGTATGCAATATCTCCTATTCGGTTACCTGCTTTCGCTTGTTCGATTCCTTTATACAACGAATCATAAGTACGATTCAGAAGTAAAAGAGTCTCAGTATCAGTACCTTCTAACGGATAGGTGTAAGCTGAGTCACTATGAAAGCCCTTATAAAAGACACCACAATCAACTGAGATTATGTCCGTCTCCTTTAACTCGTAGTCACTTGGAAAGCCGTGAACAACAACCTCATTTACCGAAATACAGAGCGTAGCTGGAAAACCATTATAATTTTTAAACGATGGTACTCCACCCATATCCCTTATAAACTCCTCAGCAATCTGATCCAACCTCTTGGTCCTTACACCGGGTTTAACCAATTTGGCTATTTCCCCGTGAGCGAGTCCCAAAATTTGGGCGCTCTCTTTAATTAGTTGTACCTCGTCGCCAGTTTTTAAGTGGACCATTTCAGCTATTAAGCCGCAGCAAATTGAGAACGTCCTTTCACTCTTCCTGATTTCATCATTCCTTCGTAATGTCTCATCAGTAAGTAACTTTCAATTTGCTGGAGTGTGTCTAATACAACAC
>DATCRE010000125.1:0-3847 GCA_036569145.1 Cyclobacteriaceae bacterium | reverse complement strand
GGCATCAACCGGCACATGCTTCACTTTCTGGAAAATCATGATGAACAACGTATAGCCTCTAAGTATTTTGCAGGCAATGCATGGCATGCTGTGCCGGCAATGGTTGTGAGTGCAACCATTGATCAGGGAGCGGTAATGATTTATTTTGGTCAGGAGGTAGGCGAACCAGCGTTGGGCACAGAAGGATACAGTGTTGAAGATGGACGCACGACCATCTTTGATTATTGGGGGGTGCCTGAACATCAGAAATGGGTGAATGGTGGAAAGTATAATGGTGATTCATTAAGTGTTGATCAAAAACAACTACGCCAGTTTTATACTGATCTTCTTAAACTCGCCGGTTCAAACCCGGCTATAACAGAAGGTGAATACTATGACATCACAGATAGTAATATAAAGGCAAAGAATTTTGGTAAAGATGTGTTGGCTTATATTCGCAGTAAAGGTGATGAGCGATTGTTAATCCTGACAACTTTTAATAAAATAGAAGCGCCAATCAAAGTGCAGATTCCTTCAGATGTAGCGACAAAGATTGGTTTGAACGTAAATGGTAATTATAGCGGAGTGGACTTACTATCAAAAAGCAATGAATTCAAATTGTCAAATCAGTTGGTGTTTGAATTGAATGCGAAACCATACAGTGCTTATATTATCAAACTGAAATAAATATCAACCAGATCACACGTTTACATGATGGGTCAATCAAGAGTTATAATTGAAAATGTTCAGCCACAGATTGAAGGAGGACTTTATCCGGCCAAGCGAACCGTAGGTGAACGTGTTGATGTAACGGCTGATATTTTTTCAGATGGTCATGATCACGTCAGGGCAAGGATTCTTTACAAGCATACCTCTAGCGCTACGTGGAAATCCATCGAAATGACAAATGTGGGAAACGACATTTGGATTGCTTCCTTCTATGCGACAGAAAAAGGAAAATACATTTTTACTGTAGCTGCCTGGATTGATCATTTTGAAACATGGTATGATGGCTTTAAGAAAAAAGCTGCAGCCAAAGTAGATGTACACCTGGAACTTCTGGAAGGCGCCGTTATGCTACGTAAACTCTCAGGAGGGAAGAAGACTGAGCTCATTGCACTTGCAAATCTCTTTGAAGATTCAAATGCGTATGCAGAGTCTGTTCAATGCGTGGTTTATCCCGATTTTGAAAAGATTGTTCATGACAATCCATTTGTAGAGTTTGAAACCGTGTATGAAAAAGAATTGGAAGTTAGTGTTGAACACGTTAAAGCCAATTTCAGTACATGGTATGAATTGTTTCCACGATCAGCTTCATTTGAAGAGGGTAAGCATGGAAACTTTCATGATGTTATTAAGCTTTTGCCTCGTGTGTCAGCAATGGGTTTTGATGTGTTGTATCTTCCACCAATCCATCCCATTGGCAAATTAAACAGGAAAGGTAAAAACAACAGTGTAAAAGCTGAACCTGGGGAGCCAGGATCACCTTGGGCTATCGGCAGCGATGAAGGTGGGCACAAAGCTGTTCATCACGAGCTTGGAACGCTGGATGATTATAAGCAATTAATAGCAGAAGCAAAAAAGCATGGTATTGACATTGCACTTGATCTTGCTTTTCAATGTGCGCCAGATCATCCTTATGTAAAAGAACATCCCGAGTGGTTTAAGCAACGACCGGATGGTTCTATTCAATATGCAGAAAATCCACCGAAGAAATACCAGGATATCTATCCCTTTAATTTTGAATGCGATGATTGGGAAAACCTGTGGGAAGAATTAAAGTCGGTGGTCTTCTTCTGGATTGATCAGGGCGTAAAAATTTTCAGAGTTGATAACCCGCATACCAAACCAATTCCGTTCTGGCAATGGGTTATTGAAGAAGTGAACAAGAAGTATGAAGACATCATGTTTCTTTCGGAAGCTTTTACGAGACCAAAGATTATGGCGTCGCTGGGAAAGGTTGGTTTCACACAATCATATACTTATTTTACGTGGCGTGTTAACAAGGCTGAGTTGATTGAGTACATGAATGAATTAGTGAATGGCCCGTCACGAAATTATTTCAGACCTAACTTCTGGCCCAACACTCCGGACATTCTTCCTTTCCATCTTCAACACCAGGGAGAGCATATTTTCATTATCAGGTTAGCGCTTGCAGCAACCTTGTCATCCAACTATGGTATGTACGGACCTGCCTATGAGTTTTATGACAATACACCCATGGAAGGAAAAGAAGAATATTACAATTCAGAAAAGTATGAAGTTAAACATTATGACTGGAAGAAAACCAATCGCATGACTGACATCATTTCTATTTTGAATAAAGCAAGAAAAGAACACCCGGCACTTCAGTCGACATGGAATATTAAGTTCTGCACCATTGAGAATTCAAATTTGCTTGCCTTTATCAAGGCAACGGATGATAGATCAAGTATCATATTAGTAGTTGTTACGCTTGATCCACATACAAGACAATCAGGATATGTACAACTGCCTAAAGATGTTTTAGGAATTAACAAGATCAATATCAAACTTCATGATATTATGACTGACGATCATTATACATGGACACAGGAATGGAATTTTGTAGAGTTAGATCCATTTAAAATGCCATTCCATTTATTTAAAATAGAGATTCACGAATCGAATATGTAATCATGGCTGCAAAGATTATAAAAGACGGAGACCCGTTATGGTTTAAAGATGCCATCATGTATGAGTTGCATGTTCGTGGTTTTTACGATAGCAACGGCGACGGTATAGGTGACTTTCAAGGACTCATTCAAAAACTTGATTACCTCGAAGATCTTGGTGTTAATACCATCTGGCTTCTTCCGTTCTTTCCATCACCATTAAAAGATGATGGCTTTGATGTTACGGAATATTGCGATGTGCATCCTGATTATGGTACGATAAGTGACTTTAAACTTTTTCTCAAAGAAGCACATCGACGAAACATACGTGTTGTAATGGAACTGATCCTGAATCATACATCAGATCAGCATCCGTGGTTTAAAAAATCAAGGAAGTCAAAACCAGGATCACGTCATCGTGATTTTTATGTCTGGAATGATACGCCCGATAAATATAAAGAGGCCCGCGTTATATTTACAGACGAAGAAACAACCAACTGGACGTGGGATGCTGAAGCCAAAGCATACTACTGGCACCGATTCTATCGCCACCAGCCGGAACTGAATTTTGAAAATGCAGAAGTGCAACTTGAGATGATCAAAGTTGTAGACTTCTGGTTGAAGATAGGTGTTGATGGTTTCAGATTATCATCAATTCCATTTCTGTTTGAAGAGGAGGGAACAAACTGTGAGAATCTTCCACAGACACATAACTTCTTAAAGAAACTTCGAACACATATTGACAAGTTTTATAAGAACAGGATATTAATTGCAGAAGCCAACCTCTGGCCTGAAGATGCTGCAGCATACTTTGGCAACGATGATGAATGTCACATGAATTTTCATTATCCGCTTATGCCGAGATTGTTTCTTGCGCTAAGAACAGAAGACAGTTATCCTATCATTGACATTATTGATCAGACGCCTGAAACTCCCGAAGTAAACCAATGGGCTGTTTTCTTGCGCAATCATGACGAGCTTGGTTTGGAAATGGTTACCGAAGAAGAGAAAGATTATCTTTTCAAAGCTTACGCAACAGATCCACATTCAAAAGTAAATGTTGGTATTCGTCGCAGGCTTGCACCATTGCTAAATAATGACCGAAGAAAAATAGAACTTCTTAATACCATCCTATTTTCATTGCCGGGCACACCTGTTATCTATTATGGTGATGAAATCGGTATGGGTGACAACGTTTACCTTGGCGACCGCTTTGGTGTGCGAACTCCCATGCA
>DATCRE010000124.1:0-2539 GCA_036569145.1 Cyclobacteriaceae bacterium | reverse complement strand
CGGTTCTGTATATAATTCAATACGATCAGCACCAACTACAGCAGCTCCTTCTACCATGCGCGGAGATGGATCAACAAATATCGAAACGCGAACACCAAGAGATTTGATTTCTTTAACAACATTTTTTAAAAATGAGGCATGCGTAATTGTATCCCAACCAGCGTTTGATGTAATGGCATCCGGACCATCAGGCACTAGCGTTGCCTGGGCGGGTCTGGTGTCATGAATTATTTTAAGATATCGCTCATCAGGATAACCTTCAATATTAAATTCAGTTGTAACAACATTTTTTAATTCGATAACATCTGTATACCTGATATGGCGTTCGTCAGGTCGGGGATGTACGGTGATTCCCTGAGCTCCAAACCTTTCACAATCCAGTGCTGTTTTTATCAGGTTTGGATTATTTCCACCGCGGGCATTTCGGAGTGTGGCAATTTTATTAATATTGACGCTTAGTCTGGTCACAGTATTTTTATAAGTTGAAAAACGGAAGACCTTGAATTTGGTTCGAAATTTAAATATTAACTCAAAAATTATTATGAATCTTAAACAACAAATTGATAACGACATTAAGAAAGCAATGTTGGCAAAGAATAAAGAAGAACTTGAAGCACTGCGTAGTATTAAGTCAATGATTCTTTTGGCAGAGACAGAAAAGGGTGTGTCTGCAGATATTTCATCAGATACAGAATCAAAACTTTTAATGAAGGCTGCAAAGCAACGAAAAGAATCTGCAGATATTTTCCAACAACAAAACCGTCAGGATCTTGCTGAGAAAGAACTGGCTCAATTAGAAATCATTAGTCGTTATCTGCCAAAGCAACTTTCAATAGAAGAAGTTACAGCTATTATCAAAACTATCATAGACGAAGTTGGAGCCAAAGGGCCACAGGATATGGGTAAAGTTATGGGCGTTGCAACTAAAAAATTAACCGGCCAGGCCGATGGAAAAGTTATAAATGAGATTGTAAAAAAATTATTGACAGCTTGAGCATAGCCGATATTATTTTAGGAATACTTATTCTCATTGGAGCTTATCAAGGTTACAAGGAAGGTTTTCTTATGTCGCTATTTTCCTTGTTTGCAATTATCCTTGGTGTTCTTGGTGGTTTTAAGTTAATGGGAGCTGGTATGATTTTGTTGGCCAATAAATTCAATGTAGACAAAACCGTATTGCCATACATATCTTTCGCAGTGATCTTTGTTATCATTGTAATTGTTGTTACCCTCATAGGCAGGACAATTCAAGCATCTATTGACAAAAACTTTTTGGGCAGAGTTGACCAGGCAATGGGTGGTGTATTAGGTTTATTGAAAATGGTGTTTATGTGTAGTGTGCTTATCTGGCTTGTTAATTCGTTGAGAGTTTCTGTGAAGCCCGACTGGATTGAAGGCTCTTGGCTTTATCCTAAAGTTGCTGTATTTGCACCAAAGTTGACAAATCAGATTGGTAAATTAATACCCCTATTTAAGGATGTGTTTTAGTTTGTAGTGTACTTGTTATTTGATTTTATTCTTTTATTCCGACCAATTTTTTACGTACTTATCATATAGAAATCAACGACGATGGCAATTCAGATTAAAGAAGAAAACAAATTCAATTTTGTAGATGAAGGTGAAGGGCCAGTCTTATTGCTTCTTCATGGATTATTTGGAGCACTAAGTAATTGGGAGGGCGTTGTTAACAGATTTTCCGGAAACTTCAGAGTCGTTATTCCCATGTTACCGATTTATGAAATGCCTATTCGGGAAGCAGGGCTTGAAGGACTTCGTAAATATGTTGAAGAGTTTGTTGCCTTCAAGAAATTGGATAATATGATTGTGATGGGTAATAGCCTGGGAGGGCACATTGCCCTAATGTACACATTAAAAAATCCTCAGCTTGTCAGAAAAATAATCCTTACCGGAAGCTCGGGTTTATTTGAAGACTCTATGGGTGGCTCATACCCTAAGAGAGGTAACTATGAGTATATAAAAGAGCGTGTTTCATATACTTTTTATGACCCGAACGTAGCAACTAAAGAATTGATAGACGAAATATTTGAGACAACTAACAGTATACCAAAGTGTTTGCGAATTGTTGCGATAGCTAAGTCCGCACAGCGCAACAACATGGCTGATGAAATCCCGAATATAAAAGTACCAACGTTATTGATATGGGGGTTAAATGATACCATTACACCACCTATAGTAGCGCACGAGTTTAATCGTTTGATACCAAACTCTACGCTTAAGTTTGTTGATAAATGCAGTCATGTACCTATGATGGAACATCCTGAAAAATTCAACGAACTTGTTGAAGACTTTTTGGTTACTTGATGAACCCTGAACATTATTTATGAAAAGATTCCCCGCCCCATTAGTACCACATTCATGAAGATCACCTAAATTTCATTTTTATGATCGCCGAAGACTTGGTAAACCACATGATCCCTCCCCTAAAGGAAACTGATGATGCCCATAAAGCAATTGTGTGGATGGAGGAATTTCGATGCAATTACATGCCCGTTGTAGATGACGGAAAACTGATGGGATT
>DATCRE010000123.1:0-17262 GCA_036569145.1 Cyclobacteriaceae bacterium | reverse complement strand
TAAGACATGGCTCCAAACGGAATGCTTGCCGCGACAAGAGCAGTCTTCGATAAAAATTCAGAACGAGGTATTGTATTACCTGACGATTCTCCTGAAGCTCCCTTCGAAAAGTAACTCGTGATCCATTTGATACCTCTTGTGATATCGTCTATAAATAGTACGATAACAGCAAACAACTTAGAGATATAAATGGCCGCAAGACCTGTAACCATAAGACTACGCAATGTTGCCCCATATTTGTAAGGATCGGCCACAGCCCACATAAGCAGCGCCAATAAACTTAACGCAGTTGGTAGCCAATAACCGTAGCGCAATACGTTTCGCCATAAGGGAGACATATCTTTACTTATAGTAACAACAGCCTGAAAAACATAATAGTCTATTACCAAAAACAGTAAGGAAAAGACGATAAATATCATAAGCCGAAGTTTCATTGTTATGTAAAGTTAACGAAGTCTGATAAGCTTCCTTCTGCAAGATTTATTGAAAGCACTTGATCTAAAACAAAAAAGCCGCCTTAAAAGTTAAGACGGCTTTTCTGCAATTTTATTTCATTTAATGAACTGTTATCGGAGAAGGTTCTAATGCACCTGCATGAGCGTCGTCATCAGCCGGTTTACTGCTCTTTTTAAATATTCTTTCCTTCAACTTGGTTGTTAATAAGTACATAGAAGGAATCAGGAATAGAGTAAGGAATGTACCAAAGATCAATCCGAAAATCATTGTCCATGATAAAGGTCCCCAGAACGCTACGTTATCACCACCAAAGAAAATGTGCGGATTCAGTTCAGTAAACAACGTAACAAAGTCAATATTCAAACCAACGGCTAATGGAATCAAACCAATAGTTGCAGCAATTGTTGTAAGTAACACTGGCGTCATACGAGTCTTCGCAGCTTCAATGATTGCCTCATAAAGTGGTACACCTTGTGAGCGTAACAACTCTGTAAATTCTACGAGTAGAATACCATTACGCACAACTAAACCCGCAAGTGCCATAATACCCACGCCTGTCATGATAATTGAAATCTCCATTTTGAATAACGAGAAACCGATGAGCACACCAATGATACTGAATACAATTTCAGACAAGATGATTACTGGTTTGCTGATGGAATTAAACTGAAGAACCAGAATCATAAACATCATCAAGAATGCAAGGCCAAATGCAAAACCAAGGAATGAAGATGTTTCTTTCTGATCATCTTGCTGACCAGTCATCTTTATCACAACACCATCAGGCGATTTATAATCATCAAGTTTTGCCTGAATATTCGCTACAACTTCGTTTTCATTGAATCCTCCAAGAACGTTTGATGATAATGTGATGACACGTTTTTGATTGATCCGCTTGATGCCAGCATAACTGTTTGAATATTCTGCCTTGGCAATTGCAGACAGCGGTACCTGGCGAACAACGCCACCTGATGCCATATCGCGATACGTTAACGGTAAGTTCATGATAGCATTTACATCGTTACGCTGACTTTGTTTTACACGCAATTGAATTGGATAATCGTCATTCTCATCACGGAACCTTGATACCTCAGCTCCATAAACTGCAGTACCTAGTGCACGTCCAATATCCATCGTAGAAATACCTTCGCGATTAGCTTTTTCGCGATCAATATTGATAGTCAGCTCAGGCTTGTCGCTTTGGAAATCTGACTTTAATTCTTCAACGCCACCTATATTCTGCGCTACGAGGTAACGTTTAACGTCATCCGCTGTTTTAACTAAGAGATCAAAATTTTCAGCAGCGATATCAATATTAATGGCCTTACCTGTTGGAGGACCACCACGTTCCATATCAACCGAAATTTCAGCACCTTTAATACCCTTTACAGATTCACGAATCTTATTCAAATATTCTCTGGTTGACTGACCATCGCGTTGGGCAAACTTTACAAACGCTACAGAAACCTTACCTAAATGAGGGCTTGCATTGCTATTACCTTCAAAAGGATTTTCACTGGCGCCAATCGCTACGTTCGAAATAACCGATTCAACAATTTTATTCTTTTCACCAAGCGTTTTTATAACTCTGTCTTCCACAATCGCTGTGATCGAATCTGTTACTCGCTGATCTGTACCTATTGGCATGCGTATGAATGCATATATAAAGTTAGGATCACCTTCAGGGAAAAACACTACCGGAGGTTTGCGAATGCCAGTGAATACAATTGAGAAGATAAACAACCCAACGACACCAAGAGCAACACCAATCGGTCTGTAGCGATGCAACGTCCAGGTAAGTATATTCTTATAACCTTCCTGTACTTTAGGCCACGCTGTAGTCTGGAATTTTGAAATAACATCCTTCAACAGGAAGTGATGAAGAGCATATAATAAATACGCTAATACAATAAAGTTTCCAAAACCAAAGCTTATCAGGTAAGATACAATAGCAATAGCAGCAAATACAACCGAAGTCACTTTGAAGCCTCTTGTCATCTTTGGTCCGCCAGTTTCTTCGTGCTCATGTTTAGTCATAAAGTCAGCAGCAAACACCGGGTTAATAATGTAAGCAACAACAAGTGATGCTAACAATGCTATGATCAGCGTAATCGGTAAATACATCATAAACTTACCAATAACACCAGGCCAGAATGCCAATGGAACAAATGGCGTTAATACAACCAACGTACCTGATAGCACTGGCAAAAATACTTCACCTGCAGCGATTTTAGCAGCTTGCCTGATAGGTACTTTTCCATTGTCAAATACCCGATGTGTGTTTTCAATAACCACGATGGCATCGTCAACCACAATACCCAGTGCTAACAAGAATGAGAAAAGTGTCATCATGTTTAGCGTAAAGCCAATACCAGGGAATACAAGGAAGGCAATAAAACTGGAGATTGGTACGGACAATCCAACAAACACGGCGTTAGTAACACCCATGAAGAACATCAGGATAATTGTTACGAGTATAAATCCGATAATGATTGTATTGATCAAATCGTGTAACGTAACACGTGTATTTTCAGACTGATCTGCTGTTACAGTAATATGAAGTCCTGATGGAAGTACACCACCTTCGTATTCTTTAATAATAGCATTAATCTGATCAGAAGCATCAATAAGGTTTTCCCCACCACGTTTAATGATGTTTAATGTGATTACATTCTTTTTGTTTAACCGCGCAAAACTTTCCTGCTCCTTGTTAGAATCAATTACTTCAGCAATATCTTTTAAATATACTTTACCACCTTTGGTAGAACCAATAACTGTATTGGCCATGCTTTCCGCAGTTTTGAATTCACCGCTTACGTTAATCGAGCGCTTCATACCACCAACGGTAACTTGACCGCCTGGCATGATAACGTTCTCTCCACCGATAGCCTGGCTTATATCACCAAGTGACACGCCTGCTAAAGATGCTTTGTACAAGTCAACATTGATTTGTATCTCACGATCAAGAGCACCAACGATATCAACACGACGAATCTCTTTTAATGTCTCAAAGCGATCCTGCATTTGTTCAGCATAGCGCTTTAATGTTTGTAAGTCATAATCACCCGATAAGTTTACAAACATGATTGGCTGCTCAGATATATCGATATCAATAACCTGTGGATCATCCTGAAGTGTAGGGAGATCAGGTTTAGCCTTGTCAACTGCATCCTGAACTTCTCGTTTTGCTTCGGCAACGTCAACATCAGTATGAAACTCAATGATCACGTTACTGAAATTCTGTAATGAGTTACTCGTTACCTTCTTTACTCCCTTTAGAGATTTGACTTGTTTCTCAATTTGTTTTGAAATCAGGTTCTCAACATCTGTAGGGGGCGCACCGGGAAATGCCGTCGCAACATAAATCTGTGGGAATACCACTTCCGGAAAATTCTCCTTAGGTAATGTCAGGTATGTAACGATACCCAGAATACAGATGATAAACGTTGCTACATAAATAGCAATCTTGTTATCAATCGCCCAACTGGTGGGTTTAAATTCTTTGTTACTGTCTTGCATATAAGTAGATTGTTAATGGTAATGGTGGTGTTCAATCGGCCCCTCTCGTTCAAAACACGAACACCACTTTCATTACCGCCTTATTTATTTAAAGTTTTATAAAGTCGCCATCACTCAAGCCCTGGAAGCCGATAGTGATTACCTTCTCGCCAGCAGCAAGACCTGATTTGATATTAGCTTTGTCATCATACACACCATCTACTTCAACAACACGTTTACGAGCTACTGTGTTCTTACCATTTGTTTCGGCAACATAAACTACTTTCTCGTTGTTGATGGTTTGAACAACATTCACAGGTACTGTAATGGCTTTAAGATTGGTGTTAAAAATTACTTTGATAACAACCGTCATATTAGGACGAAGATTAGCTGATGAAGGCACTTTTATTTCAATTGGAAATGTACGTGACAACAAATCAATGTTCTTACCAACGAATGTTACTGTAGCATTAATCTCTTTGTCAAGTTCAGGAATAGAAATCACGACCTTGTCGCCTTTATTGACCACTGAAACATACGCTTCAGAAATCTTGGCTGTTACTTTCAGGTTAGAAGTGTTCACAACTCGGAACGCAGGCATACCTGGAGCAATGTTCTCTCCCACCTTTACGTTGACGGCGTCAATGGTACCATTAATAGGCGACTTGATGCGTGTCATGTCGTTTTGTTCCTGAAGTGAAGCAAGTCTGCGCTCCATTGATTCCTTATTCGTTTTAGCTTGAAGGAATTGAACTTCAGTTCCGATCTTCTGATCCCAAAGATTTTTCTGACGATCGTAGATAGTCTTGGAAAGTTCAAGTTGTGATTTCAATTCTTCGATACCGCGAACCATTAATGAATTATCAATCTGGGCAATAACCTGTCCTTTAGAAACCGGATGACCTTCTGTAGCGAACACCTGAGATACAAGTCCGGCAGTTTTTGCACTCACCAGAATGTTTTCTTCAGATTCGATGGCACCTTGCGTTTGAACGTATTGATCAAACTTACCAGGTTTCACTTCGACAGCTTCAACGTCTTTCGATTTAATCTCTTTTTTATCTGGATTTTCCTTGGCAACAATTTCTTCAAGAGCAGCTATTTCTTTAGTAAGCTTTTCCTGCTGTGCTTTCAATTCCTTAAGATGCGCCGCCTTGTCATCCGATGACTTGGCACTGCAGCCTGCAAGCAAAGCTGCAATAATAACAGTGGCACCTAAACGTGTATATATAGTTGATTTCATGAGTATGATATTTTTAGCGTGAGTCATTGTTTATTTAGTTTGGGTTTGAGGTGTAAGTTTTCCGTACGCCTTATCAAGGTCTACTTTGGCTAAGGCTGCATCGTAAAGTGCGCCATAATAGTTTGTCTGCGCTTCTTTCAAACTACTCTCAGCATCTATAACCTCAATATTAGAACCAACACCCTGTTCGTACTTTATTTTGGTAATTCTGGCTATGTTGGTCGCCAAATCCATATTTTCCTTTTGAGATTGTAAAGTCTTTAGTGCATTTCCGTAAACAATTAAAGCTTGCTTTGTCTCCAGATCGATAGATGACCTCAACAGTTTCTCATTGTTCTCAATCTTTACCAGAGAAAGTTTCTGTTGCTGTATCTTGTTTTTCTGCTGGAATCCAGTAAATATTGGAACAGAAAGTACTAATCCATAATTTGAATAGTTAAACCATTTGTCCGCACTAAATCGTGACTGTACCTCAGGACTTGCATTTTGAAGACTCGAATTCGTTTTAAACAATCCCATAACATTATTCGATTGCGTTGAATAACCGAAGTTTCCGAATGCAGAAAGACTTGGGAGTGATCCTGCTCTTACATTTTTTATATTCAATTCTTGAAGTGCTTTATTCGCTTCAAGAATGCTATAGTCAGGTCTGTTTTTATAATCCCACCCTTCTTTATAAGTCTCAAGATTTTGAACTAATTCAACTTCAGAAATGGTACCAACTACGTCAATAGAATTGTCCATAGGATAGTTCATTTGAAACTTTAACAATTCCCTACTCAATTCATCCAGATTTAAAAATTTGTCGCGTTCAGTGATGAGGTTATTCAACGTCACCTGAATTCTATCAACATCAATGCCTTCAGCAAATCCATTCATATGAAGAGCCTTAGTACTCCTCAACAATGAATCAACGCGACCAATATTTGTAGTAAAAAGCTTTGTGCGTTCTTTATTGATTACGACACCGTAATAAGCTTTTGAAACATTTTGAATGATTTGTTCCTTAGTTAGATTAGTAGATTTTGTAGCAAGATCTCTATATGATTTCGATGCCTTCAGACCAACTAAATATGATCCATTAAAGAGTATTTGATTAACTGTAACCGTTGCAGTACCACTACTTCTTTGTTGAAAGATATTAGGCTGTGAAATAACGCTACCACTTTTTATTCCGGGTATGTCACCAACAAAGGTTTCTGGTCCAGTTTGAAAGAACATTCTTTGCAACTTGGTGTTATCCATCAAGGTCACATTTCCACTGATTTGTGGAAGTCCTATACCTCTTGTTTCCCGAACTTTGGAATCCGCTATTGACTCGTCAATAACTGAGTTTTTTAGGTTGGTAGAATTTTCAAGAGCATACTGAATGCATTGTTCAAGAGTAAATGTCGAACTTTGCGACTGTTGCTGGCTCTCTTGAGCCCATGCCATTGCTGGCGTAGCTACAAGAATTGCTAAAAGTAATTTGTAAAAGGGTTTCATGCTTGGTTTATTTATGGACTACTGTTTGGTTTTCTTCTTTGTATTTCTTGTAAAGTGTTTTGCCTTTTTCTGTACAAAGTCCGTAGACAAAATGATCGAACAATTGTACCTGCACCTCGGCCAATGAAAATTTGCTAGGTGGAAAAATCCGTTCATCGAATGCAAGAGAAATCTCTTCTATTCGTAATACAGCAATTACGTCTGCATTTACGTCGGAGCGGTAATAGCCTTCTTCAATTCCCTGAACAATGTTTCTTATCACAGATTCACGGATGTAAACATTTTTATGATTCAGCCATACTGACCATGCTCGCGGATGATACTTCTGTAAATCAAATAACATCGAAGGATTCATATTGGTCATATCCTTACGCAAACACACCGATATCTTCGCCAGCTCATCAATAGCATTGGCTGCATTTTCAGTCAACAATTCGTACTGCTTTTTGCTTATCTCGATGTGCGTCTCCGAGGCCGTTGTTACCAAATCTTCCTTATCGGCAAAATGCTGGTACAGCGTTTTTTTCGATACTGTTAAATGGCGGGCTATGTCGTCCATTGAAATACTTCTCACACCGTACTTCATGAAGAGTTCTATTGCCCCATTTAAAATTTTTTCTTTTGTGCCTTGTTCTTCCATAACGGTCGCAAAACTTAGGAAACTTTTGTCATATCAAAAGTTTCCACGGTTTCTGATAACGACCTTTTGAAGGTTAGGTTTCGATATCTTTAATTATTTTTTAAGAAATTTTAAAAAATACCCCTGTTTTAGTTAGCTGAACTGTCACCAGTGCCGGATCCCGCTCTATTTTGGTCACGAATACACCATTTTTCTCTCATTTTTTTCTTAAAGGCTTCACGCTCTTCCGGACTCATTGATGAGAATTTGTCAAATACTTTGCCTTTCCAATGGTCATGATCGCTATAATCACCACATTGATCCTTCTTCCAATGCCGCCCACCTTTGCCTAACCCATGAAAAAGGATCTTACTCAATACTAATAGCCCCACTGCTTGCCAGAATGTAATCATCGGGCCATGAAAGAGCTCTGGCACCAACCAGTTCCACAATAGCATCGTGATATATCCAAAAACCAAGGCAATCAAGGCCCCAAAGGCAACACATCCCAGTATTCTCCAACCTTTGCTCATAACATCAATAACTTTTAATATTTTATATTTTACCTACACTGTGCAGTGATACGGTAAATCAAATTTCATCATAGAATTTTTGTAATCGCTTCCTCAGCGCCATGATAGCGTAGCGCTTTCGCGATAAAAGGGTATTAATAGAGACGCCAGTTTCTTCAGAAATCTCACGAAAACTTTTCTCTTCCATCTCATTTAATATAAATATGTTTCGTTGGTCGGCGGGAAGCTCCTCAAGGGCTTCCATAACAGCATCCCAAATAGCTTCGCGTAAATAAGAATCTTCAGGAGTGTTGCCCAGGTCTGGTAAAATATCCTGGAGTGTAAGAGGAACATCGTCATCATGACCTGCCCGAAGACCTAGGTCAGCACGCTGAGGACGGACAGCATCGCGTCTGTATCTGTCAATAATTTTATTCCGGGCTACCGAAAACAGCCATGATGTTACCCGGTCAAAAGATTCAATACCATCGAAGCCAGCTACGAATTGATAGAAAACATCCTGTAAAATATCTTCAGCTTCTTCTACGGAAGATACCCTGTTGCGGATAAAACTCAGCAACCTGTCTTTTTCCTTCAAAAAGGTCTCTTCCTTTAATTGCATAGCCAATTCCATCACTCTTACGTTTATCTGAAACATAAGTCGTGCGAAATTGATTATTATTTTATCGAATCAGGAATTTTTTTTAAGCAAGAGCTGCATAATCGATTTCATAAAAAATTATAAGCTTTATGGAATTTCATAATTTTCGCATCTAATAGATAATCAACGAAAATTATCCATGAAATACTTTTTTGTTTCTTTCATCGCCATACTGGCTATCGTATCAATATCAGACGCACAGCATAAACTGCCTAAAACCTGGACAAAAGATTTTACCATAAGACTTTCTTACAGTGGAAGTATGGATGGCAGCTCAACTCATATTGTCTTTACATATGACTCCTGCAAGTACGAAGGGAACTCAGGAATGAATGCACCAAAGAAAGGATACTATTTAATGAAAGATGTTGATCGCAAAGCTATACTAGAAAAACTCCAGGCATTTAATGTTGATAAAATTCATTCTGAAATGAGTATCACTCCTGTTAATGATGGCTGGAATAGATCTATGTGTTTCGGATATCATTGCATCGAAGCTGGCACCTCAGCAAAGATAAGCGACCACGATAAAGAACAATTTTCAAATGCTTATGATTATCTGGCAGGCTATGCCATACAAAAGATTAAAAAGTAAAATCTGATCCATCCATATCGGCTATAACATTCGTTTGATATTTTAGTCCTATCATTAAAAAATATCAAACAACGATTACATAACACTAAGATTACCGATATTTGCATAGGTATTTAAAAAATGACTTCAGGCGTTTTTCAATATAAAACATCCAAGCTGGCATACATCGTCAGTGGAAATGGCCCCAAAACTATTTTACTTTTTCACGGCTTCGGGCAAAGTCATAAAGCATTTGAATCTCTGCAGACATCACTTACCCATAACTATACGGTATACAATTTTGATCTCTATTTTCACGGCAAAAGTGAATGGTGCAATGGCGAAAAGCCGTTGGAGAAAACTTTCTGGAATGAAATGTTTCAGCAGTTTCTAATCGAACAAGGTATTAAACGTTTTTCTATTTGTGGCTTTAGCATTGGTTGTCGCTTTGTAATGACAACTGTTGAAGCCTTTGCTGAACAGATAGAAGACGTATATCTGTTGGCACCTGATGGCATCAAACGAAGCTTCTGGTATACTATATCTACTTACCCTTACCTGTTACGACGTGTATTTAAAAGCATGATTCTCCATCCTTCACTTTTCAGAATCATCATCAATGCCTTGTTTGAACTTAGACTTATGAAAAAAGGTCTGCTCAAATTTGCTGAGCATCAAATGAATACGGTAGAAAAAAGAAGAAAAGTTTATTTTTCATGGGTTGTATTCCGTCATCTTTTCTGCGACCTAAAAGAATTCACAGAATTAGTGAACTACAAAAAAATACCACTCATGGTTGTTGTAGGCAAGCAAGACCAGGTTATTACTGCAAAGAGCATGGATGGCTTTTTAAAACAACTCAGAAACGCACGATTTGAAATATTAGACATTGGTCATGCCGGCTTGCTCAAAGATCCTGCTCTGAAAACGTTGTTCAGACGATGAGATAGTCAATTGTTATCAGTTAATAGTTCAGGTAAGAACCTGAAACTTTTCCTAGAATTTACCCTCAATCCATATTACTTTTGCGGCATCTTTAATACACACTCTTTTCCATGGTTTTATTCTTCCAAACGAAGGCCAGCAAAATTTATGCAGTTGGCACGGCACAGCCTTTTCAAAACTCTGACGTTCAAAAGCTTATTTGGCTATTTGGAGGAGCCGAGCCTTTACAGGATTCATCACTAAAGGGCTATTTTATTGGTCCTCGAAAAGAGATGATCACACCCTGGAGCACTAACGCCGTCGAGATCACCCAAACTATGGGGCTGACTGGCATTCAGCGCATAGAGGAATTTGAAAGAGTACCTAATGCCGATGCCAAATATGACCGCATGTTGCAGGTTCTATATAGCATACTTGATCAGGAAATATTTACTATACATCACACTCCTGAACCCATTGTTGAAATAGATGATATTGCATCTTATAGTAAAAATGCCGGTCTGGCATTAAGCACAGAAGAAATAGATTACCTCAATAACGTAAGCAAGCAACTTGGTCGTAAGTTAACCGATAGCGAAGTGTTTGGTTTCTCACAGGTGAACTCTGAGCACTGTCGTCATAAAATATTCAATGGTACATTTGTCATTGATGGTGTTGAAAAACCAACTACACTTTTTCAACTCATTAAGAAAACATCGAAAGCTAATCCTAACTATTTAGTTTCTGCTTACAAAGACAATGTAGCGTTTATTAAAGGTCCGAAGATTGAACAGTTCGCGCCGAAACGTCAGGATGTGGCCGACTTCTTTGAAATAAAAGACATAGACTCTGTTATTTCTATCAAGGCTGAGACACACAATTTTCCTACAACCGTAGAACCTTTCAACGGTGCTGCTACAGGTTCTGGTGGTGAAATACGCGACAGGCTTGCTGGCGGCAGAGGTTCATTGCCATTAGCTGGAACAGCTGTATATATCACTTCATATCCGCGTCTTGACAACGGCAGACCATGGGAGAAAAAGTTTGCTGAACGCAAATGGTTGTATCAAACACCTGCCGAGATTCTCATCAAAGCATCTGATGGTGCTTCTGATTTTGGTAATAAATTCGGACAGCCGCTTATCAACGGAAGCTTGCTCACCTTCGAACATTTTGAGAATGACAAAAAGTATGGCTTCGATAAAGTAATTATGATGGCGGGTGGTATTGGCTTTGGTAAAGAAGCCGATAGCCAGAAAGGTCATCTTGAAGCCGGTGATAAAATTGTATTACTCGGAGGAGATAACTATAGAATTGGTATGGGCGGTGGCGCTGTATCGTCCGTTGCAACGGGTGAGTATGGTAATGCTATTGAATTGAATGCCATTCAGCGTTCAAATCCGGAAATGCAGAAGCGCGCCATGAATGCTATTCGCGCTATGGTTGAATCTGATAACAATACGATTGTTACTATTCATGATCACGGCGCTGGTGGACATTTAAATTGTCTTTCAGAATTATTAGAAGAAACCGGTGGTACTATTCATATTGATAAACTCCCAATTGGTGATCCCACACTATCGGATAAAGAAATTATCAGCAATGAGTCGCAGGAACGTATGGGTCTTGGTATTAAGGAAAAAGATCTTGCCCTATTAGAGAAGATTGCTGCCCGTGAACGCTCACCTTTCTATGTTGTTGGTGAAGCTACAGGCGATAAAAAATTAGTGTTCGAGAAAAAAGATCAAGCTAAAAAGCCAGTAGACTTCAAACTTGAAAATCTTTTTGGTTCTTCTCCTAAAACTATCCTCACAGATGCTACTCAACCGAACAACTACGCTCCTGTTCAGTATGATGTAACACAGATAAAACAGTATGTAGAGCAGGTACTTCAACTGGAAGCCGTTGCCTGTAAAGACTGGCTTACCAATAAAGTTGATCGTTCTGTAACCGGTAGAGTTGCCACGCAACAAACAACCGGACCAATTCAGTTACCGCTGAATAACGTAGGTGTAATGGCTCTTGACTTCAATGGCTTTAAAGGTATTGGTACAGGTATTGGTCATGCACCCGGTGCTGCATTGGTAGATCCAGCAGCAGGTAGCAAGCTCGCTATTGCAGAAGCATTAACAAACCTGGTGTGGACACCACTTACTTATGGATTAAAAGGTGTTTCCTTAAGTGCCAACTGGATGTGGCCTTGCAAAAACAAAGGTGAAGATGCTCGCCTGTACACTGCAGTTGAAGCTGTTAGTGATTTCTCTATTAAACTTGGCATCAATATTCCTACCGGGAAAGATTCGCTTTCCATGACACAGAAATATCCTGATAACGAAGTGGTATATGCTCCCGGTACCGTTATCATTTCTGCTGCTGGTGAGATTGAAGATATTCGTAAGACCATCACACCTGCTTTGTTGCCACAAGAAGGTTCGAAACTTATTTACATCAATCTCTCGAAAGAGAATTTTAAACTGGGTGGAAGTAGCCTTGCACAAATTCTAAACTTGCTTGGAACAGAAGTACCTACTGTAAAAGATGAAGCTTACTTTGCCTCAGGCTTTGAAACCATTCAAAGTCTCATCAAGCAAGATCTGATTCTGGCAGGTCATGATATTTCAGAAGGAGGTTTAATCACCGCTCTACTTGAAATGTGCTTCGCGGTGCCTGACATCGGATTAACGTTAAACCTGAGCGATTTCGCCAACGATCTTGTTACTGTTTTATTCAGTGAAAATCCTGGCGTGATCATGCAGGTTAAGAATGATAATGATGTAACTGTTATTCTTACAAAAGCAGGTATCAGCTTTACAATACTAGGTCACGTATCCGCTCAGCGAAGTTTATCTATAACACATAAACAAGAACTTATTACGTTCAACATTGATGAACTGAGAGACTTGTGGTTTAAAACTTCTTACTTGTTAGATGCCAAGCAACGTCCTGCTGCTCATGCAGAGAAGCGTTACAAGAATTACAAAAATCAGAAACTCGAATATAAATTTCCGGAGACATTCAAAGGTACATACAAGAGCTACGGTATCGATCCTTACCGCAGGCAACCTGCAGGATTAAAAGCAGCCATCATCCGTGAGAAAGGTGTTAACGGCGATCGTGAAATGGCTTACTCACTTTATCTTGCTGGCTTTGATGTAAAAGATGTTCACATGACAGATCTTGTATCTGGTCGTGAAGATCTCTCCGATGTAAATATTATTGTATTTGTTGGGGGCTTCTCCAACTCTGATGTACTGGGGTCGGCTAAAGGCTGGGCAGGTGCTTTCCTTTACAATCCAAAAGCAAAAGCAGCATTAGATAATTTCTATAAACGAAATGATACGCTAAGTCTTGGTGTATGTAATGGATGTCAGTTAGTGATGGAGCTTGGACTTCTGTATCCTGAACAACAGGAGAAACATCCACGCATGCATCACAATGGTTCTGGTAAATTTGAATCGACATTTATCAACCTTACAGTTCCTGAAAATAATTCTGTGTTGCTAAAGAGTCTTGCAGGTTCAAGGTTAGGAGCATGGGTGGCTCATGGCGAAGGTAAATTCAAACTCTCAGCTGACAAGTCACAGTTTCAGGTTGCTGCTGAATACAGTCATCCTGAATATCCTGGAAATCCTAACGATTCAGATTTTTCAGTAGCGGCTTTGTGCTCAAAAGATGGACGTCATTTGGCCATTATGCCCCATATTGAACGTTCACTCTTTAGCTGGAACTGGCCATATTACCCTAACGAGCGTAAAGGTGACGAAATTTCTCCCTGGATTGAGGCCTTTGTAAATGCCCGTGAATGGGTAAAAAGCCACTCTTAAAAAAAATTAAACAAAGGATAAAATCCGATGTTGTTAAGGTGTCGTAATTACAGTAAATTCCACAATGAATTAACTGACTGGCTTTATGAAACTACATCACATTGGCATTCTTGGGTTGATTTTTTTGAGCTCATGCTTAGGGTATAAAGAATTGCCTGTTGAGTATGATTACAGCTACAAGGGAAACTTTAAAAAATACCGAACCTTTGATATCATGCAGCCTGCAGGCATCAAAGACAGCACAATGATGAACGAGGTCATTGAGAAATCTATCATTTCTCGGATGAAATTCCTTGGTTATAAGCGAGTTTCAAACAAACCACACCTCATTATAGGCTTCAAGATGTTTGGCGATAGCCTCAAATTCAATGGCTATAACCAACCCGATATTGAAGAATGGGTTCGTGGTCAGAAAGAAGACATTGATTACAATCCTCAGAAGTATTATTTAAACACGGGCACACTCCTCATTCAGTTCTACGACAGGCGCCAGAATCGCTCTATCTGGCAGGGCTACGCCACCACCATGTACGGCTCAATTGATTTCAACAATGACCGCCATTTAAAGAATGCTGTTATTTCCATATTGGATAAGTACCGCTTCTGGGCTGAAGGCTTTCTTGAAGGGGCTACTGCACAAGAAAAAGACCTTTAAAATTTCTTCTGAGGCTTACCATTTTTCAAAAATAGTCCTACATTTGCAATCCCAAATTTTGGGTCTTTGTAACGAATAACCTTGTTAGAGAGAAGTATTGTCCGATGGTGTAACTGGCAACACGCCTGATTTTGATTCAGGAAAGTCTAGGTTCGAGCCCTAGTCGGACAACAGGTCAAAGAATCCCGCTTACAGGCGGGATTCTTTATTAATTCATCAACCAATCGTTTGAACACCAGCAGATAAACGAACTGATAATAAATACACCAATGGCGGTTAAAATTTTCAGCGGAAGAGCAACCACATACCTGGCAGAGAAGATTGCTCATGCTTATGGTGAACCGTTGGGTAAAGTAAATTATCAGCAATTTAGTGATGGCGAAATGTCGCCTTTCATTGCTGAATCTGTTCGGGGTCACGAAGTATTTATTATTCAGTCAACCATCCCTCCTTCTGATAATCTGATGGAGCTTCTATTAATGGTTGATGCTGCAAAACGCGCCAGTGCATCAAGTGTAAACGTGGTGATACCTTATTTCGGTTACGCCCGCCAGGATAGAAAAGATAAACCAAGAGTTTCAATAGCCGCCAAAATGATTGCTAATCTGCTTACCGCTTCTGGTGCAGACCGCATCATGACTTGCGACTTGCATGCTGATCAGATACAGGGCTTCTTCGATATTCCTGTAGATCACATGGACGGAGCTTACATATTCGTTCCTTATCTCAAATCATTAGGTCTTAGTCACATCATGTTTGCATCGCCTGATGTGGGTGGTATAAAGCGCGCAAGGAGCTTTGCCAAGTTCTTTGAAGCCGAACTTGCTGTTTGTGATAAATACAGAAAAGAAGCTAACAAAATTGAGTCTATGCGCCTTATTGGTGAAGTAGATGGAAAGGATGTTGTATTAGTGGATGATCTTGTTGATACTGCCGGCACTATTTGTAAAGCTGCTTCTCTGTTAAAAGAAAAAGGTGCTAAATCCGTTCGTGCCGTTTGTACACATGGTGTGCTTTCTGGCAAAGCGTATGAAAATATAGAGGCTTCGGTGTTAGAAGAAATTGTAGTATCCGATACAATTCCATTAAAACACGAATCACCTAAAATAAAAGTACTTAGTGTTTCTGATCTTTTTGCGAAAGCTATTCGCAAAATACATGATCACGAATCAATCAGTTCACTATTCATTAAACTGTAACATTTTAAATTAAACATAAACAATTAACAATTATGAAGACGATTGAGATTATAGGGTATCGAAGAGCAAATCTCGGCAAGTCTGATTCGCAAAAGCTGCGGACTGAAGGTTTGGTACCATGTGTGTTGTACGGAGGAAATGAGCAAATCCATTTCTATTCTCCAGTAATTTTATTCAGAGATCTTGTGTACACAAACGAAGCTCACTTTGTACACCTTAACATTGAAGGTGAAGAGTGCCAGGCTATCATGCAAGAAGTACAGTTTCACCCGGTAAGTGAAATTATCTATCACGTCGATTTCTTACGTATCAGCGCTGACAGAAAAATCAAGATGAGCATCCCTGCACGCTTAGCAGGTACAGCTCCTGGTGTTTCTAAAGGTGGAACATTGGTGAAGAAAAGAGATGCTTTAAAAGTTTACGGTTTTCCTAAAGATATGCCTGATCACATTGATGTAGATGTATCTGAACTTGATTTTCACCACGCCATTAAAGTTGGTGATTTGAAAGTTGAAGGACTTGAATTCTTAGATCCTAAACAAGCATCTATTGCTGTAGTTGAAGTGCCACGCGCTGCCAAGCTTGCAGCTGAAGAGGCCGCTGCTGCTGCCGCCGCTCCAGCTGCTGCTCCGGCCGCTGCTGCTAAGAAGCCTGAAGCGCCTAAGAAGGAAGAAGGCAAAAAATAATTTCAATTCCATAACATCAAAAAATCCTGTTCCTTTGCTGGGGCAGGATTTTTTGTTTTAATGATAACGCACACCAATGAAATATCTCATTGCAGGCTTGGGCAACATCGGCGCTGAGTATGAACTCACAAGACACAACATTGGCTTTCTTATTCTTGATCAACTGGCTGATCAGCAAAAGTGTGAGTTTACAGTTGAACGTCTTGCCGAGAAAGCTGAATTCAAATACAAAGGAAGAAGCATACATTTAATAAAGCCCTCAACCTATATGAATCTGAGTGGCAAAGCTATTGCCTATTGGATGAATGATTTAAAGATTCCAAAAGAAAATGTACTGGTGATTGTTGATGATCTTGCCTTACCCTTCGGGGCTTTGCGCATGCGCACCAAAGGTAGTTCTGCCGGGCATAATGGTTTAAAAAATATTGAACTCTTATTGGGAGGACAGGATTATTCACGTTTGCGTTTTGGTATCAGCAGCAGTTTTGGTAAAGGGCAACAGGTAGATTATGTGCTGAGCAATTTTACCAAAGAAGAGTTTGAACAACTACCATCCTATATGGTACAAGCCAATGAAATGATTTTGTCGTTTTGCACGATTGGCCCAGAGCGTACCATGAGTTTGTTTAACAAATAAAATATGAAACATCAGATTCATTTTGCCATTCAGATTGTGCCAATCACAACAACACATCATCCTTATGCTATTATTGACAAGGCCATTGACGTTATTAAAAAATCCGGACTGCGCTATGAAGTCTGCCCGATGGAAACGGTCATTGAAGGCGATTATGATACGATCATGAAAGTTATTAAAGAAGCACAGCAAGTTTGTCTTGCTGAAGGCGCTGATGAAATTGTGGTAACTATGAAAGTGCACGCCAGAAAAGATGGCGATGTTACCTGGGAAGAAAAGAATACAGGAG
>DATCRE010000122.1:0-2553 GCA_036569145.1 Cyclobacteriaceae bacterium | reverse complement strand
ATGCAAGTGCAGGCATTATTTCTATTGCTGGAATTACTGTGGAAGTAATGCCATTCGGTGATTTAAAAAAGCACGTAATTCTCCATGTTTTTTTATCGTCTAAAAAACAATCACCAAAAGCGATTAATGTAGAATTTTTACGGATGGGGAGGAAGGTCGGATTTATATGCTCCATTCCCTAGCAGTCCTTGATGTTTATAGATAAATTTTAACAATGCATCTGACATAAATTCTTTTCGTATGCCTGCGCGCCTAATAATCTTCCATGGTTGTAATTCTTCATTATCAGCGAGAAGGCTGCGAATGGAGGCGATGATCCGGCGCCGCTGAAATTTTTCAACGCTTTCTGAATGGCTGTCAATAAAATTCTTACATAAGGGCAATTTATTTATATGTTTTTCAAGTGTTGAAGAACTGTTTGAATTTTTTATGTACCAACTCTTCGATCTACGAACTTTTATGCTCCTTGTTGACTCTCTAGCATTTAAGATGCGGAGGTCATTTAGAAATAACTTATCTCTTTTTCTCCAATCAACTCTGCTATTTCTCGGTGTCGCCTTAATCCTTATTGGTGAGTTATTTTTTAACCAGCTCCGATCATGTCTGTAAAGCCATGAATAAGTTGCATCGGCATGTGCTTCATAGCGCAACCACTTTACTCCCGCGTTCGGGTTTTGCTTGCACACCAATGTCCATGCTGCGCGATGATCTTTAACTTGATCCGAAGATGATAGATAGTTGTGGATTATTTTTGGTTGTTGTCGTGCAGGTAAACTACAGATTGTATGTAGCGTTGCTAATGGGTCCGTTACATTAAACGATTGCCATACCATTAGATGATATAGTGGATGAAAGGATTTTCTATGTTTTCTAAAAAGTTGTGTTAGCCATAATGAATTACTGTTCAGAATGTTGGGAAGTAGCTGATTGCAAGGCTCTTTCCAGTACGCATTAAATTTCTCCCTAACTTCTTCATGGTTCACTCGTGTTTGATTTTTAAAGTTATGTTCTTCTGCTAAGACTGAATAGTACCGTGTTAGCTTTTCAAAGCTCATTTTTTTGTCGCTTCGCGTTTGAAGAATTTGGTATACCAATTGTGAAAGCTCCGTCAGTAACTTGGAGCTTTTTTGCACCTTAGCAGAATCAAGCGTCATAACTATTTGTGTATGTTCTGCCGCCTGAAAGTCAAATTTTCCCATCGGATGATAAAGCGTGCTGCTAACAAGCAAAGGTATTTCATGGTGCGGACAAAAAATCACTCCCGGCATTTGCAGGCTTCGTTGCCAATAAGCTTCACCCAAACGTTCGCGCTGTTCACGCTGACATTCCTTGCATATTCTCAAATATTTTGGAGGCCTGATAGAAGAAGCACAAGTTCCTAATCGCGTGTGAATATTTCCGGCATTGTTACCATAAGCAGATTTGATAACCATTTTCTGTCTGCTTCCAGGAATAAAAGCAAGAAAGGCGGGATATAAGGTGTGGTATTGAATCCAGTCATCAGTAGATAAAGAACAAGCAGCGCCCAAACACTGTTTAAATGTTTTTAAGTGGCCAGGAAAATCCATTACAGCACTAACTGCTGATTGGTGAAATAAATCGTGTAGCAATTCTTTGGCGGACGTAATTCCACAATGCACGCCGTAACGTGCGATCACACTGTAAAGTAATTCATCCTGATAGGGCGTTGGAAAATAGTAAATCAATGTCAGCCGACTTTGAGGTAATCGGCAATAGTGCAAATGATGCCTTCATTAAGTAATGTTTCATGCATAGTTTTGTCTCCTTTGCTGAAATACATTTTTCGCATGTCAGAATCAGCATGCTGTTGCCAATCGTTTATCTTGGGCTTTTTAGAAACGCCTTTTTTCTTTTCCGGTGCCTTAGCACCAATCATGAGCGTGGAAATGCGGTTCATCAGGTGCATAACATTTAAATCAGGATTCTTGGCAACTTCTCCCTCAATAAGGGGCACGGCAATGTCATGTTCCAGTCCAAGCTCCATAGCAACTTTCAATAGCTTTTTAACCTTTTCACGTTGCTCATCAGCCGCTTCTAATTCTTGCTCTTTGTTTTGTTCGATAGGAATTTCACCCTCGAAGGCCTGAATCATTTTATTATCAATGTCCGGCATTTTCAGGTCTCCAAATTTCTCAAGCTCATCCGGATTTCCTGACCTTAGTGCTGCCAACATTGGGTGGACAACTTTGAATTCATCTTGATAGGTTTTCTGTATCAGACCCGCTGAAAGCGCCTCTGTCTTGGTTAACATCGCTCGCCATTGCGAAAGCACAAATAATTTAACAAGGATATCGATAACTCCCTGAGAACAGTCATAGAGCACATTACGTATTTCATCAGTAAGTTCAGTTTTACGATGCAACCACTGATACCTCCACATTAGGTCAGTCAGTTTTTCCCAATGCCCATCTTGTTTGAGCCTTTCCCACATGACGCTGCCCAATCCTGAACCGCGACGCGCTTGACTGAAATCTTTAGCCAGTAACCGACGCGCCTTTGGAGTGCCAACTAAAATAACGGGTATACCAATAT
>DATCRE010000121.1:0-3552 GCA_036569145.1 Cyclobacteriaceae bacterium | reverse complement strand
GGTACTTTAAGTGATGAGACTGGTTCATAGTCTTCAATGTCCATAACGTTAAGCCGGTACTGAATCTTGCCAATGATCCAATACACTGCGCCAAGAAAAAACAGAATGCCTAGCGGAATAACAATCCAACGTTTAAGAAATCGAAACATGTTTCGTGAAAGTTTTATTGAGCTGTAACAGGAACGGTAACTTTTGTTTTATCCCAGATAAAATCAATATGAGCTGTTGTTGAATCACTTGATAAGTTTATCGTAAACTGTTCAGTTTCAGGTAAATTATCCTGAACAGGAACATCAATACTTAAGACATCTAATCCATGGTCTGGCTCAAAAGCTCCCCATTTTCCGAGTTCACTATTCAGGGCAACTTTCCAGGTTGCTGCGTTGGGAACGGCATACATTCTATAGCTACCAGCGTTAACTGGCTGACCACCGAAAGTTATGTTTTTGCTGAATGTAATTTCAGTTGCTTCATTGGCTCCTAATCTCCAATACTTACCGTTGGGTAGTAAAGCGCCATCTTTGGCTTCGCCGAAAATAAGGCGACCTTTTTTGTAAGGTCTGCAATAAACAACTTTCATATCGACGCCATTGAAACTGAATTCTTTCGTATCACTTGGGCTGTGTGATTTTGTGGTGGCAATCTGATAACCCTCGTAAGCAATGACAAGCAATAACACGATGCCCAGCGTTATGATAATTTTCTTTTTCATGTGGTGGTAGTTCTTTTTTTAATGGATGATAAGATTAAAGATACAAACATTTTGAGGTGATGTCTCAACATCTGTTATCGTTCAATGATGGCAGCAACGCCCATACCACCTGCGGTACAGACTGAAACCAGTCCGCGACCTTTTCCTTTCTCATGAAGAATTTTTGCCATGGTAGAAACAACGCGAGCACCTGTTGCTCCGAATGGATGACCCAACGCAAGGCTTCCTCCTTTAACGTTCATTTTATTTCTATCGATGGAACCCAGGGCCTTGTTGAGTCCGAGTTGAGATTTGCAATAGGCTTCACTTTCCCATGCTTTAAGCGTGCAAAGTACTTGTCCGGCAAAGGCTTCGTGAATTTCATAGAAGTCAAAATCCTGTAGGGTGAGGTTGTTTCTTTTCAGTAATTGAGATACGGCTACAGTGGGAGCCATCAATAGTCCGGCACCGTGTACATAATCGACAGCTGCTGCCTGAACATCAGTGAAATATGCCTGTATAGTTAAATTGTTTTCTCGGGCATAATCTTCGGATGAAAGAAACACCGCTGCAGCGCCGTCAGATAATAATGTAGAGTTGCCAGCTGTAAGTGTTCCTGCATCTGACCGATCAAATACTGGTTTTAGCTTAGATAACTTTTCAATATTAGTATCCTCTCTCACGATGGTATCACGCGATGCATTTTTAAAAGGAATGATTTGGTCAGTATAAAATCCATCGCGATAAGCTTGTGAAGCTTTTACGTGACTTTCATACGCTAACTGATCTTGTTCGGCGCGGGTGACTTTCCATTCCTTCACCATTTTCTCTGTATGCTGCCCCATAGACAAACCTGTTCGTGGTTCCACTATTCCGGGGAAGGCTGGCTTGAGATCTGAAGGTCGTATTTTTAAAATGGCAGATAGTCTCTCACCAAAACTTTTTGCATTGTTGATGTCAATCAGTTTCCAGGCCAGTGCACGCTTTGCCATGACAGGCAGATCACTATTCGTATCAGCGCCACCGCCGATGCCTGAATCGATTTGACCAGACGCTATTTTAAGTGCTATGAGGTTTATACCTTCAAGACTTGTACCGCATGCCCGCTGAACATTAAAGGCTGGTGTTCTATGATCGAGCAAACTGCCCAGCACAACTTCACGACTGATGTTCCATTCGATAGAGCTTTGCATCACAGCACCAAACACAACATCGCCAAGCAGTTTGCCCTCCAGGTTATATTTTTTGATGAGTGCGTTAATGGTAGCCGTGAGCATTTCCTGGTTGGTAGTGCGTGAATATTCCTTGAACGACTTTACAAAAGGAATGCGGACGCCACCTACAATAGCAACCCGCCTGTTGATGTTTAGCATAGTTATTTTATTTTGACTTCTAAGGTAGTCAGTTATTGGTTAATAGTCATTAGTGTATTGGTCATTAGTAATTGGTCATTGGGCGATTAGTCATTAGCTCTCAAAATGTTTCTAATGACTGATGACTAATTACTTTTAAACTGAGAACCAATGACTAACCGCTGATGACTATGGACTACTGACCATCGACCATTGACCAATAATTGCTTACCACATTAAATTCATTATTATTGTAAATAGAGATAATTGTAATGTCATGCTAGAATTGTGGAATAGGGTTTCCAACATTGGTGTTTATAGTGAACTTCCGTTTTCAGACCGCAGCCGAATAAGAATTTCAAACCAGGTTTCTGTTATTGCTTCAATTCTAACGCTGCTATATTTTGTCGTTGACTTGTTGGTTGTAAAACAAAGAACCCACGAACAGCTTCTCTGGTTTTATCTCTTTCATATTATTTCCCTGCTGATTTATGGATCTCTTTTATTATTCAATACCATAGGATGGTACATAACAGGTCGCTATGTGTTTATCATTTCAATGACGGTCATTATTACTATTAACAGTTTTATACATGGTGAGCCTTTTCGGGCGGAGTTGTATCTCTTCTCAGGAGTAGCATTTGTATTTGTAGTGTTTAAAGACTGGAAAATCATTCTGCCTGTTTTTCTTTTCATGGCAGGTTGCTACTTGGTGTTGGTTATCAATATAATGCATCATCATCCGGATATAGCACAATTCAATGTGGGACTTATCATGAGGGTTATTATTTCGTTTATCATACTCTATACTATTCTGTATTTTCTGCGTCGGGAGACTAACCAGTACCAGGAGATGATTGAGGAAAATAATAGTCAGCTTTCGGAAGATCGCAATGAGATGGAGAAGTTGAATTTTACCAAAGACAAAATCTTTTCTATCATCAGTCATGATCTTCGCAGCCCGATAGGTTCTTTAAAGGCTGTGTTAAGTTTGTTAAAGGATGAGCATATTGGTATTGACGAGTTCAAGAAAGCTACCGCCGGACTTGAGAAGCAAGTTCATCAACTCAGCGCTTCGTTAGATGAATTGCTAACGTGGTCTAAAGCGCAGCTGCATGGCATTAATCCCAATCCGGAAGTATTTAAATTGAAACCGGTAGTAGGAGAGGTTATTACTGTTAATAAAATTGCAGCCCGAAATAAAACGATCATCATTACCACTAACATCCCTTCTGATATTACTGTTTATTGTGACAGTAATATGCTCAAGTCGGTTATCACTAATCTTACAACGAATGCTATCAAGTTCACTCCGGTGGGGGGTGCTATTTCTATTGTAGGCAAGAAAGAGAATGACCGTGTTATCATTTGTGTTGAAGATACTGGCGTTGGTATTCCACAAGAGAATATGGAAAAAATTATGAGTGCTTCAACTCACTTCTCTACACGTGGCACTAACAATGAAAAAGGCACCGGTCTTGGACTGGTGATGTGTAACGAATTTGTTTT
>DATCRE010000120.1:0-15556 GCA_036569145.1 Cyclobacteriaceae bacterium | reverse complement strand
CAGGCTGTTGTGATCAAAACATTTTATTCAAAACCAGGAACTGACATCAGCAGTTTATCTAATTGGGGTTCGAATACAGATGGATCTGGCACTTCGCCATTATCATTTGCAACAGCAGAACAGAGCTTCATCGTTAATAATACTTGCACAGTAGGTAGCCAATTAACGATTGGAGGAAGTAATTCCAGTCTCACTGTTAAAGGAACAGGAACGCTTACAATCAATGCTGCTTTTACAGGAACATTAAATGCTGAAACAACGGCTGTTGTTAATATCAACACCAGCCAACCCATTACATTTGGTGCTATCAGTTCGAACACGCAATTAAACTTTCAACAAAACGCTACACAAATTCCATTTGCAGAATATGGTAACATCAGGTTGATGGGATCTGGCACCACGAAGACGCTGGCTAGTGATTCAACTTTTGTTATCAATAACATGACCATTGATGCTGGTGTTACTTTAAATGGTGCGGCTGACAATTCAAGTGTACTGGCACTGGCAAGCAATTTTAATATTGATGAAACCGGAGTTTTTAACCCAACAACAAAATTCAATTTGTATTTAAAAAGCCAGACGGGCCAACAACTTATATTTCGTTCAACGCAAGCTAATTTCTCCAACATAGAAATAGCAACGGCCAGCAATGTTCAGGTTGTTAATCCTGTAGCGGCCAATACAACAACGCTGGTGTTGGGTTCATCAACAGGTGGTGGACTTACGTTGAATAGTGGCGCGCATCTTTATATGGACAAGCATGCCATTTCCATCATTGGCAAAGGATCTATCAATAGCCTGAATCAGAATGGCCAGATAGGTTTTAAGAAAAGCAATCTAAGCATTGTTTCTCAAACTAATAGTCATTCGTATCTCTATCCAATAACTTCCCAGGACTCTCTTAAAACGCTTACCGTTAATCTTACAGGAACTGGTGCGCTTTATCTTCAACAAAAATTTTATCTCACTGATTCTGTAAAGGCTTCCAATGGAACAATTCACTCCAATGGAAATCTTACGCTCGTCTCTACACCAACGACTAATGCCCGCATTGGACGGATAGAAGGAACTGGTAAAGTTGAAGGCGCTATTGAGTTTCAACGTTACCTGCAGCAAGAAAGACTTTATAAGTATATAACTTTTCCACTATCAGGATTAAATGTAGCTGACATACAAACTACCATTCCGGTAACGGGTACTTTTACGGGCGCTTCAACAGGTGCAGGATTGTCGTCTAATCCTTCCATGTATTTATATAATGAACCGTTAACATGGGTGTCGTATCCCCAGGTTGCCAACACTGATACACTCCAGGTTGGAAGAGGATATTCCGTCTTTGTAAGAAACAATGCTTCAGATTCAAAACTGATACTTCATGGCAACATACGGCAAGGTAATTTCACATTCGATCTCACTACAAATCCTACTGCTGATCCTGATAAGGGTTGGAATCTTCTTGGTAATCCCTACCCTTCTTCAATTACATGGCAACAATCTTCTGGCTGGAGTTCTTCGGGTGTGAATAACACTGTATACATACGAGACAATAGTTATCCTGGCGGGAAATTTTTTGTATGGGATGGCACCACTGGCGACGCTGAGTTTTCAGGTATAATTCCACAAGGACAAGCATACTGGGTTAGAACTGTAAACTCCTCTCCCTCATTAACAATTCACGAAACAGCTAAGACATCGCAAGGCAATGGCATTCTCTATCGGGTAGGCAGTGAAAATGAAACACAACGCAGTCTTGCTATTGAATTAAAACATAATAACCTGAGCGATAAGACTTATATCAATCTACGTTCGCACGCAACGAATCAATTTGATGAATTGACGGATGCTGTAAAACAAAAGAATGGATTCTTCAATATATCAACATTATCAGTTGACTCCGTTGTATTGGCAATCAACAATCTATCAACGGCTGATTGCTCTCACACCATTCGTCTTGCCTTTGAAGCCACAGAACCTGGTGAATATACTTTTAAGTGCAGTGGATCATTTTACAATGACAATTTAAAATCAGTGAGTCTTCATGATCGTTATTTAGATAAAACGTTTATTATGAAACTCAACGACGTTTATAAATTCACCATTACCAATGATTCATTATCAAAAAACATTAACAGGTTTCAGCTCAGCATTCATACGGACATACCTCAACCGCTGATTAGTAATGTCGATGGAATTCTTTATTCAAATATTAACGAAGGGAATCAATGGTTGCTTAATGGTGAGCCTATTGAGGGTGCAGTAAAGAATTCTTACCGGCCAGTGAAGTCAGGCAACTACTCGGTAATGGTTACCAACGAATGTGTTCAGCTTTCTGACGCTGTTCCGTTTATTGTCACGGGCGATGATAATCATATTAATGCTGATGACATCGTGATGTATCCTAATCCTGTAAATAATTTTCTGCATCTGAAAACAGACAAAACTGTAACCACCGAGAGCACCTATACGATTGTTGATTTATTAGGACGGAAACTGCAAACAGGAAGTATACAAAGTCATGAATTTCAACATGGAACGGATATACAACTTAATGAAGCTGTTACTACAGGTTTCCATGTGCTTATACTTGATAATTCTAGATTCAATGTTAAGCTCAGCTTTTTGAAACAATAAGATCTATTCTTACGCCAAAACAGACTTTAACTGAGTGATCACCGACTTAGGATCAGCTGCTGAGAAAACAAAATTGCCAGCTACAAGAATATCAGCACCTGCATCTAATAATTGTTTGGCATTTGTAAGCGTAACACCGCCATCAATTTCGATGAGTGCTTTAGAGCCGCTTTCTGTGATCATCTTTTTTAGCGCAGTAACTTTTTTATAGGTGTTCTCAATAAACTTCTGCGCTCCAAAGCCGGGGTTTACTGACATCACACAAACGGTGTCTACCTCTGTAATGATATTCTCCAGTTCTGTTATTGATGTATGTGGATTGATAGCAACACCTGCCTTAATTCCTAATGCTTTAATCTGTTGAATATTTCTATGCAGATGCGGACAAGCTTCAACGTGTACTGAAATTATTTCTGCTCCTGCTCTATGAAAATTCTCCACATAGCGTTCTGGTTGAACGATCATCAGGTGAATGTCTAATGGCTTTTTTGCATGTCGTTTAATTGCCTCTACCACAGGTAAGCCCATCGATAAATTGGGTACGAACAAACCATCCATGATATCAACATGAATTAAGTCAGCGACACTTTCGTTGAGCATCTTTACTTCTCTTTCAAGATTGGAGAAATCGGCAGCAAGTACTGAAGGGGCAATTATGGGTTTACTCAACATGTTAAAAAGTTTATTTCAAAAGTAAAGATATCTGGGTTTGATTCATAATGTGAAAAGTGTTGGAGTCTGGCATTATTCCTTTACAATTTTATACGTAAAACTAGCAGCATCCAATCTGATCTTTACAAGATAAAGACCTTTAGCAAGATCTGAAACTGGAACACTCCACGACGGATTCAACCAACTAAACTCCACCTTTCTATCATCAAGAACAACACCTTGCAAGGTCATAAGCTGATACCTGCAAGAAGAAACTTCATCCGGATTTTTAGGCCTTATCTGCAATGAACTTGAAAACGGATTTGGAAAAACAGTCATCAAATCAACTTGTGTACTTGTTGTTTGATAATTAGACAATGCAATGTAGTTAGGGATTCCATACCCCAAACTGTTATCAGGATCTTTGAACTGTGATGCCGTTCTCTTCAGGAGAAAAATTAATTCGCTTCTGGTCAGCTTAGGATATTTCTGCCATACACCCGCAGCCAGCGCAGCAACCAACGGTGCTGCAAATGAAGTGCCTGAGCCTGAAGTAATCGATCCGCTTGGTGCTATTAATGAAACACCAGTGCCTAATGCTACAAGGTCTGGTTTAATTCTGCCGTCGGCTGTAGGACCTACAGAGCTTGAAGCACTCCTCAAGCCTTGCGCTGTAATATTACCTATGGCAAGTACATCTTCCACATCAGCAGGAGCTGTAATGATATGCCATGAGTTGGCTCCTTCATTGCCAGCAGCACAGATCACCAACACTCCCCGATCCGACACGTATTGAGCAGCTTTAGAAATTACCGTCGTCTTACCATCCATGTCAGCTTGCGTATAGTCCATGGTGGCATCATCAAATGTGCTGTATCCCAACGATGTGCTGATGATATCCGCACCCGCGCTGTCGGCACGTTCAGCAGCAAATAACCAGTTATATTCTTCTATTCTATATTCTGAAGGATCGTATTCTGTTATGTATAACTGGAAGTTTGCCTTGTATGCTCCGCCATAAAACTGTGGATCGTCGAAAGCTGCTATTGTAGAAAGTACTTCAGTACCATGACTATTCTGTGCAAATACGTTATTCGAATTCAAAACAAAATTATGCGAGACAGATAAATCAACTCGTCCGTCATTAATCAGACCCTGGAAAGGTATCGTGCTATCTACACCCGGAAAGCCCGCATCTAAAACCGCTATCGTAATGCCTTCGCCATGAAAACTGTCAGTATGCATTTTGTCCATGCCCAGCATCTGCAATTGAGTATCTGTATAGGATGTCTCTGTTTTTGTTGTGTTATCAACAGTGTTTGATTGTTTTATTCTTCCTGACAACAACGCCCCCGGTGCCACTAATTCTACTGACGTTACAAAACTGAGTGCCTCAATAGTTGCAACCATCGAAGCATCGCATTGCACTAACACACCGTTGAGCCAGCGTGTTTTGTAATAAAGCGGAACACCAGCATCTTTTACTTGCTGACAATAATCGGGATTAACGGGAAGGTCAGCTTCTGTTATAGAAATATTTTGTTTTGTTCTTCGCGCAATTGCTTTTGCCGATAAGAAATCTGCTGGTGACGTGATTGAATAAGGTGAGCCGCTTTTATCACTGAAGAAAACCATGTAACGGTTGGTCTGGCTCCAGGTGATTTGAAAAGATAATAAGAGGATTAATGCGAGTAGAATCTTATTGAACCTCATATTCAACAAGTGTTTCTATCTTCGTAACTTCATGGTTTCTGATGTTCAATCCGAAACAAACGGCATCATCACAATACTCAATGTACTTGTTTATCCTGTAAGCGAGTCCAACATTCTCTGCATAGATGGAGTAACGTACATCCTCATAAGCAAAGTTCTTGTCGTCCGACTCCTGAACTTTAAACGAATGACTAAATGTATTGTACGCCTTAGGAAAATCTTTTATAACATAAGTATCTATCCTGTTGTTGGTACGGGTGCTTTCAATAGTATTATACTTGTTACCTTTCCATGATAATCCATTAGATACTGGAAGAAGAATTTCAAGATAGGTTACATTTTCTTCCTGCACTAAAATTTCATTTAAGGCAGAGACGCGTGCTGACCATGTTTGTGAATACGTCCATGCTGCATCTTCATTGTTTCGTGTTGACAGATGAATTACAAATTCAGCTTCTCCCGATAAATTCTGAAAGGAATCGACAACTTCAAATTTCTCTTGATAAGAAGAGCTTATATTTTGAATTAATGTATCAAACTTCAGCTCGCTTACAGTATACGTCCAGCTATTGCCTACGTGTAAAGGATAATAGTTCAACCCGGTTTTTGAATAGTTTGTTTCGTTGGAAGAGTCGCAGGCAACGGCGACGAGAATCACCCCAAGAGGGAAATATTTTCTGATTTTCTCGATTAGACTATTCATTATTTTCAAATCCCGCTACCTTTGAACGAAAGAGTATTCAAATTTATTTCTTCTTTTCTAATAAAGCTATGCCGTTAAAGACATTAGTAAAGGTTGGCAGCATCACAAACCTTAGCGATGCCCGTTATTGCGCCGGAATGGGCGTGGAAATGCTGGGTTTTAACGTTGTTCAGGGTCATGAAAGCTTTATAGATGCCAAAAAATACCAGGAAATACGCGGTTGGGTCACTGGCCCTGCCGTAGTGGCCGAGATTTATAACCTCAATAACGGGTCGCTTTCTGAAATAGCAGAAAATTACGCGCCCGAATATTTTGAGCTGGCTGTAAAAGATTTGAGCATATTACCCTTGGAAATCTCAACGCCTTTGATTTTGAAAGTTGATGAAGATACTTTCAGAAATCAACAATCTGTTATCAACGCACGAAAGAATCAGATTGCGCATATTATCATTGACCAATCAGAAACGTCATCAGAATTTATTACTACTATTTCCAGTCAGTTTTCTGTTCTCCTTGCTCCTGAAAAAGATGCCGATATAAATTCGGTTTTAGATACCTTTCAAGTGAAAGGAATTGCCTTGAACGGAAGCCAGGAAATAAAACCGGGCCTCAAAGATTACGATCACTTAGCTGAGGTGCTTGAGTTGTTGGAGGAAGAATAGCACCAATGTATTTCCATCAACACTTATCTCAATTCCATTCTATAGCTATCATTACCAAGATTTTTTATCAGGTCGATGCCAATCTTGTTTTTAAGATTCTGGATGTAAACATCAACTGAGGCTTCAAACAAATAAATCTCCGAACCCCAGATGTTGTGAAGTAAATTATCCATCGTGATAACTTTGGAAGGATTCTGAGCAAAAAAGAAAAGCAATTCAAATTCGGGTTTGCTTAAAACTACTTCGCGTTTGCCAATAATAACAGAGTTGGTTTTACGATTAACTTTTATGTTGCCTACCGTTATTTCGGTAACGCCTTTGCGGATAATAAAATTTCGTTTAAGCACCGAGCTAACTTTATAAGTAAGTGCTCTCAATCCAATTACTTTCTCAATAAAATCATCTCCACCGGTATCAAGTGCGGCTTCGTGATAATAGTTTTCAGATTTGGCTGTAAGAAAAAAAATATAGGTATCCTGAAAACGCCTGATGCTGCGAAGCTGACGACAAACTTCAATGCCATTAGGATGTGGCATCATAATGTCGAGGATGATCAGTTCTGGCCCGAACTCCTTCGCTACTTTTACAGCCTTATGGCTATCTTCGAGAGTCTTAACCTTAAAACCTTCGCGCTGAAAGTTATATTCAAGAAGATCAAGGATATCACGATCATCGTCAATTACAAGAACCCGAAAGGGTTTCATCTCACCCATACTTCTTCAATTATCATAATCGAAGCTAGTGAAGCAAGATTATCTAACCTTTACAGGTACGTTATGATCTTGTGAAGAATGTATTCCGTTCAAAGTGCCTTTCCTATTCGGATGGCTTCGGCAACAGCGTCGGCCGTTATATCAGGGTAATCTACATTCACAATGGTGCTGGACTCAATCCATTCTCTGATCGAATCAAGATTTTTTTTCTTCATCTTTTTGATCACCGGCACATCTAATCTTTTAAGCGCTGCAGCATTGCAATGTTGTTCGTATTGCGACTTCATGGGCACTACAAGCAATTTCTTTTTCAGGTATAATGCTTCGGCGGGAGTCTCAAAACCAGCACCGCACAGAATACCTTTTGCTGATGTCATGCTGGCAGCAAACTCTTCTTTATTAACTGGATAAACAGATAGCTTACCCATGTGATAAGACTTCTTAGCATGCTTTGAAAATATATGCCAGCGTATGTTGGGAATGCTTGCTAACAATGGAACCAACTTTCTATCATGATAAGAAGGCAGATAAACAGTATAGTGTTCTTGCTGCTTCACTTCCAGGTTACGAATTTCTGAACGGATCACGGGCGTGTAAATCCAGGAATCAAACCGATCAAAATGAAAACCAACATGAGCATTGGCTGGTGCATAATTTTTTAATAACCAATCTCCTACCGGATCAAATTTTTTAGGTCGCGGTGTCTTATCAGAAAGCATGGCTGACTGATGACTCAATGCAACACAGGGTATTTCTTTTTTATGACACGCCCATGCTGAGATAGGCTCAAAATCATTTATAACCAGGTCATAATTTTCTACCGGAAACTTCTTGATTTCTTTTAAAACATCTTTCGAACTATTCTTTCTGAACGTCTTTAAAAAATCAATGCCGCCGCTTTTACCGAAGAAAAAACTAAGTCCTTTAGATTTATACTTTACAGGATATGACAGTTTGATGTCGGCCTGAGCGCCGCTCACAAATAAATCAAGCTCGCCATATTGTTGAAGAATAGGAATAACATCCTCAGCACGACTGAGATGACCGTTGCCTGTGCCTTGAATGGCATAAAGTATTTTCACTTTTTTACCGTTAAGAATTCATTGACAAGGTCTCGGAAGATTTCATCATTGTCAAGTTTTTCGCGAATACGTTTTGGAAGTTTTACAGATTGCGCACGTTTGTCTTCGCTATACTTATATATTTTCCATTCTGATTCATTGTATTCCAGGGTGGTAAGATTTTCCACCCAGTCGCCAGAATTCAAGTATACAACTTTGCCTTTGTCAGTTTCAACTGTTTTAATTTCGGGATGGTGGATGTGCCCGCAAATAACGTAATCATATCCATTTGAAATGGCTATATCGGCAGCTGTTCTCTCAAAATCGTTGATAAACTTAACAGCTCCTTTTACACTGTCTTTTACTTTTTTAGAAAGCGATATTTTTTCTCTTCCTAATTTATACAGAATCCAGTTTACAGCAGCGTTGAGAAGTATCAGCGTATCATAACCAACGGCTCCCAGCTTGGCAAGCCATTTTGAGTGTTGCATGGTAACGTCAAACACATCACCATGAAATACCCAGGCTTTCTTTCCGCTAAGACGCAATACAACCTTGTTATCAATAACAAAAGATCCTAAACGAAAGCCAGAAAATTTACGAAGCATTTCATCATGATTACCAGGCAAGTAAATGATCTTGGTATTCTTTGTCAGTAATCCTGTAATATGTTTTACAACCTGCATGTGCGACTTTGGCCAATAGCGTTTGCTAAACTGCCACATGTCAATGATGTCGCCGTTAAGAATAATTTTTTTCGGGGAAATTGTTTTTAGATAGCGAAGTAACTCTTCTGCATGGCATCCATACGTGCCTAAATGCACATCTGATATGACGACGAGCTCTACATTCCTTTTCTTCTTTTTGGCCATGTTCTAAAATAAGTGGTTCCCTGAGGCGCTACCTCAAGGAACCTCCAAACCTATAAAGAAATTCTACTTTTACAAAAGTACAGCAGTGGTATTACCTGATAGAAATGAAGAGATTACAAAATTGTTATCATTCATCTCTCCTGCTTTTCAATTTCCATTAAAACATATCTGAATTCATTCAGCATCATGGCTGTTGCGCCCCATACAATTTCATTTTCAATTACAAAATGCGGAGCCATCATAGCATATTTACCAGCTGCCAGAATTTCTTTTTGCATAATAGAGCTGTCGCGCAAGAGATCGCTAACGTCTGCATTCAAAATGCGCTCTACCTCAAATGAATCGGGAACAAAAACGGGTGTGTACCTCACAATACCGATGACAGGTGTGACTATAAAATTACTGGGGATAACAAAGAACTCACTCAGGCTTCCTAACACTTCAACGTGTGCTTTGTTGATACCAATTTCTTCTTCACCCTCACGCAAAGCCGTTAGTATCGAGTCCTCACCTTCTTCGGCTTTACCTCCGGGCAAACTAATCTGCCCACTGTGAGCGCCACTATATACCGGGCGCTTTATGAGTGGGAACTTGAGAACACCATTTTCTTCATATAACAAAATTAAAACACTTCCTGGTCGTGGTGGAAGTTTATGTTTAAAGTCGAGTTTGCTGCCATCAACCGGTGTAGCACGCATGGGCTCATGCGCCAGCGCACCAGGCAATGGATACTTTAGTCTTTCTTTAAGGTGGCTTATTAAAAAATCAAATGACATGATCGCAGTTCTTAATATGATTCTGGTCTTACAAATCTCAACCTGAACGTTGAGCCAACTCCCCATTCTGTTTCAAACTCAACAATACCATTCAGTTTCTCTACTGCTTTTTCAACGATGTAAAGTCCCAGTCCATTGCCTTTCGAGCGTTCATTTCCACGGAAATACATTTCAAAAATTCGTTCCTGATATTCCTCCTCAATTCCCTGTCCGTTGTCCTGCACTTCAACAATTATTTCTTCTCCAGATACATACGCCTTTAACTTGATAAAAGGATCATGAGGTCCACGGAACTGAATAGAGTTCTCTACCAGGTTTTCAATGATGGTGCGCATCATGGCCGGATAGGAATTGAACGTTGTTAGCGGATCTATCTGCGATGAAACACGTATGCCACATTTCTGAATCTCGTCGCGAAAACCATCACAGACTTCATCAAAAATCTCTTTTATAAAAGTTTCTTTGTACACGAGCTGATGTGCTCCTACATCGCTTATAGATTGCAGCTTGATAAGCATTTTATCAAGGTTCGTTGCCGTCTCTTTTACCTTGTTGAAAAGCTCTAATGCGTTAGAGTCTTTCACTGTTATTTTAGCTACTTCAGCGAGTCCAAGAAAAGTTGTAAGCGGTCTTCTGAAGTCGTGCGATGAACGATAGAAAAAAATATCTAGCTCCTTAAAGGCCTGTTTTAGTTCTGCTGTTCGCTGATCAATTTTTGCTTCCAGGCCTTTGTTGATCTGGGCAATGGTTTGGTTGGCTTCAATTAATTCTTCTGACTGTGCCTGAATCTCTTCTTTCTGTTCAAGTATTTCAATGTGAGATCGCTTAATAGTTTGATTGTATCTGAAAATAAGAAACGCTAATACAGAGATAAGTAATATTCCTCCGAGAACAGATGCAATGATGATGCCTTGCTGTTTGATCTTTGCCTGCTGCAGCGCCAGTTGATCGTCCTGAATTTGCTTTTCCTGGCTGAGTAATTTTATCTGTTGTTCTTTCTGCTCTACCTGGTAAAGTGCCTGCATCTCGGCCAGTTTTACAGCACTACCTTCTGAATATATGCTGTCGTTTAATTGCTGATAACGTACCTGGTTTTCAAAGGCTTTTTCATAATCTCCTTTTGCCTGAAAGAGTTTTGCATAAGATCCATAATTATTACGCATCACTATTTTTGACTTTGTAAGTAATGCAAGCTTCCTGGCTTTCTCCAGGTATTTTTCAGCCTCGTTAGTATTTCCTTTTCGAATGTAGAGTTCAGAAATACTATTATAAGAAATAGCAAGACTTTGCTTGTTATCAATTTTTTCTTCTATGCTAATTCCTTTCAATTGATATTCAATGGCTTTATCTACCCTGTTTATATCGGCATAAACCAACGCCAGGTTAAACGTCGAAGCCGACACTCCTTCTACGTGACCAATTAACTCTCTGATGCGAATGGATTTCTCCAATTCTGAAATAGCATTATCATATCGTTTCTGTTGAAAAAATATCAACCCTCTTATATTAAGACAATTTGATACGCCCTGCTGATCGTTGATCATCTCATGAATAACCTGGGCCCGGTTAATATAATCCAGAGCCACATCATAATTTTTTTGTTCTTTATAAACCCAGGCCAGTTCGCTGTAGATTTCAGATGTCTCTCGTTTAAATTTAATATTCTCTGTAATTCTCAATGCTTCAAAGAAATAAGAAGTTGCCAGGTCAAATTGCGAGTACTCTTCATAGGCCAGGCCAATTTTTATCAATACAGATGCCCGAAGTGTTTTTGAATTATAGAGTTCGGTAATTCTTAATGCATCAAAACTATGCAGCAATGACTCTGAGAAGTTGCCGCGTCTAAAAGCGAGCTCTGCAAAATTCAAATGAGACTGAATCAAGTGGTAGTTATCAGTCCATTTCTTTGCCTCCTCATTCATTCGCTTAAAATAAATTTCGGCCTTATCGAAATCCAGCAGGTTTTCATAGAGCTTGCCATATAGATCAAGGATGGAGAGATGCACAAAATTATCTCTCCTATCTTTTAACGACAGGCTATCGGCTTTATCCAGGCATTGCAGTGCTTCCTTATTTCGCCATAAAATAATCATAATGGCAGCTAGATTCTGATAGGCAGAACTTAGATAATAAGCGCTTCCATTTTTGCCGATTGTCTCTATCGCCAGCTTGTAGTAATGCTGTGCAGAATCATAATTGCCTGTATTGCTATGGAGATTACCCATAACAGTAAAGTTGTAGCCTATCAGATCCTTAGACAGATCTGCCATTATGCGCCTGGATTTTCTGCAATATGATAGTGCTTCATCTAATTGCCCCTGGCCAGCATAACCAATAGCCACCAATGTGCAAGCATATTTTGCACCCGCCTGGTAGTTAATTCTCTCCGCCTCTTTCAGTGAAAGATTTGCATAGTAAAAAGCAAGACTGTCGCTATTGTCATGCAGAGCAAATGATAGTTCATTTAAAACATCAACTCTGTTTCGGTACGATATACCTTTTTTTAGCAGATCTTTTAAACTATCTACCTGGTAATGACTTTGCGCCTTGAGATTGCAGATACATCCTGCAAAAAAAATGATAAGGTATACAATCCGTTTTCTCAAACCTGCTTACTTGTCTATGCCTCAATCTATATAATTAAACATTAAGTATAATCATTTTTTAATATCAATCAAGTTGGTAAATTATAATTCAAATTTTGCTTTATACTTAGAAAACTGATCAACAGATCACGCTTGAGCTCACCAAAACATTAGCGCGCCTGAAGCTTTATGGAGTAATTATTTTGTAGTTTTGGTTAGAAAGAAACTAACAGGTCTTCCAAGACTCTAAAGCCAGTTCCAAACCAACGACTATAAAACCACTCCACGTTATGAACAGAAGAATTGTACCCATCATTGTTGTTGCCGTCATCGCCCTATTTGTATTGTTTGGTGTTTCATCAAGCATTTTCTTTACCATCAACGCAACACAACGTGCTGTAATCTTTAGAAAATTTGCCAATGATGGACTCGATAAAGATCACATCATTCAGCCGGGTTTTCATACCAAGGCTCCCTGGAATGACATCTACATTTACAATGTGCAGGAGACATCAAAAGACGAAAACATGGATGTGCTGGATAAGAGCGGCCTTTCCATTCATGTTGATGTAACGGTCAGGTTTAATCCCATGCCCGAAAAGATTGGTTACATCTACGAGAAGTTCAGTACGAACTTTGTTGATGTGTTGGTTGTACCAGAGGTGAGATCAACAGTGAGGCAGGTTATGGGCCGGTTTACGGCAGAAGAAATTTACTCCACTAAACGAGCGGAGGTTGAGGCAACCATCAAAGCCGAATCTGAAAAAATACTATTGGCTAATAATGTAAATATGGTTGCTCTTCTGATTCGTTCTATTGTTTTACCTGACCAGATTCGTATTGCTATTGAAAGCAAACTGCAACAGGAGCAGGAAGCTCTCGCCTACCAGTTTAGACTGGACAAGGAAAAAAGTGAAGCCGAACGTAAACGAATTGCTGCTGAAGGCGAGTCACGGGCCAACAATATTATCAATAACAGCTTAACTGACAAGCTCTTAAAAATGAGAGGAATTGAAGCTACGCTTGAGCTTTCAAAATCTCCCAATTCAAAAGTCATTGTCGTGGGGTCTGGCAAAGATGGTATGCCCTTAATTCTCGGAAGCAATTAACGAGTCGAAAGTATTTACTCTATTAGAGCTGAAGTTTTTTTAGAATCATGCCGGATTCAAAATTCAAAGATTTTTTAATCACATATTTTGTTTCGGGATGATTCTATCCCTTATCTTTAAAACGCTGTAAAAAATACAATTAAACATGTCTAAAACTGCGGAATTAATCATCGACGGTAAGTCGTACACCCTGCCAATTGTTGTTGGTTCAGAAAATGAAGTAGCGATCGATATAAGTTCGCTGCGTGATCAAAGTGGGGCTATTACCTTGGACCTGGGGTACAAGAATACTGGAGCAACCACCAGCGCCATAACTTACCTGGATGGTGACAACGGAATACTCCGTTATCGTGGATATTCCATCGAAGATCTTGCCGCGAAGTCTACCTTTTTGGAAGTTGCTCATTTGTTGATCTTCGGAGATCTGCCTAACCAGACTCAACTCAACAAATTCACACACGACATAAAAACGCATACCCTTGTTCACGAGGATGTTAAAAAAATATTGGATGGATTTCCTTCAACAGCTCACCCTATGGGCGTGCTGGCATCACTATTCTGTTCGCAGACCGCATTCTATCCTGAATCACTTGATCCTAACCGATCAGCAGAAGGCGTTTACTTAAGCATTGTAAGATCACTGGCAAAAATGCCAACCTTCGCGGCGTGGGCCTACAAGAATGCTGTAGGTCATCCGGTAAACTACCCTGACAATAAATTAGATTATTGCTCACGTTTCCTCAAAATGATGTTTGCTCTTCCGGCAGAAGATTATGAAATCGATCCGGTAGTAGCTGATGCGCTTGATAAACTTTTAATTCTTCACGCCGATCACGAACAAAACTGTTCAACATCAACCGTGCGTATTGTAGGCTCGTCAAAAGCAAGTATCTATTCTTCAATCTCTGCGGGTATCAACGCGCTGTGGGGCCCGCTACACGGTGGTGCTAACCAGGAGGTTATCGTTATGCTGGAAAACATCATGAAAGATGGTGGCGATACTGACAAGTGGATGGCAAAGGCCAAAGATAAAAATAGTGGCTTCCGTTTGATGGGCTTTGGTCACCGGGTTTATAAAAACTTTGACCCTCGCGCCAAGATCATTAAGAAAGCAGCTGATGATGTGTTGAATAAATTAGGTGTTAACGATCCGATCCTGGAGATTGCCAAGAAGCTTGAAGAAGCTGCACTTAAAGATCCGTATTTCGTTGAACGCAAACTTTATCCTAACGTAGACTTCTATTCTGGCATTATATATAGAGCATTGGGTATTCCTGTTGAACTCTTTACTGTAATGTTTGCTATGGGTCGTCTTCCAGGTTGGATCGCTCAGTGGAAAGAACTTCGCGAGAACAAAGAACCAATTGGCAGACCACGTCAGATCTACACTGGCGAAAAACTCAGACCTTACGTTGATATCAAAAACCGATAAGCACAATTAAAATTTAACTCTTCATTACATGGATCTTAAAGCACAATTTGATACTGCAGTTGCTCAATCAAAAGAATTACCAAAAAGACCAAGTAATGAGGAGTTACTTCAACTCTACGCGTTGTTCAAGCAATCTACCGAAGGAGATGTTTCTGAAGAGAAACCCGGTGGCTTTGATTTCAAGGCCATTGCCAAATACAGCGCGTGGGAAGAGTTAAAAGGAAAATCAAAAGAAGCAGCTATGCAGGATTATGTAAACCTGGTAGCCAACCTAAAGCAACAATACAGCTAAAGATTGAATCTCTTCTACCAACCCCTGTTATCCGAAGGCGTATTTTATCTCGACGCTGACGAATCCAAACATGCTGTAAAAGTTCTGCGCAAAAATGTCGGTGATGTAATCCGATTGATTGACGGCAAAGGTTTTTTTTACGATGCCGCCATCACCAAAGCCGACGCAGCGAAATGTCAGTTTACAATAACCTCACAGACAGCTGACGTAAAAAACAATTACTCCATTCACATTGCCATTTCTCCAACAAAAAACACCGACAGGATTGAATGGTTTGTTGAGAAGGCTGTAGAGATTGGTGTTGATAAAATAACACTTGTCGCCTGCCAAAAGTCAGAACGGGTTCACTTCAAAAT
>DATCRE010000119.1:0-2837 GCA_036569145.1 Cyclobacteriaceae bacterium | reverse complement strand
TAAAGAGGGTGGAATTCTAAATGCTATCGTTGGCTCGCTGTACCTCGCACTAGGTGCATCATTACTATCTATTCTTATCAGCTTGCCCGTTGCTATTTTCATTTCGATCTCATTAGTGAAATTTGAAAAGTGGCAACACATTATTCGTCTTATCCTTGATTTACTTTGGGGCGTGCCGCCGATTGTTTACGGAGCTTTTATGTTTTCCATCATGTTATCGTTCGGATTCAAAGCTTCATTGTTGGCTGGTATCGTAACCATTGCTTTGCTGATAACACCCGTTATGATCAGAGCTATGGATGAAGTTATTCGTAATATTCCGTTAGGACTTCTTGAATCGTCATTATCATTGGGTGCAACCCGTTTTGAGACTGCTGTGATCTTTTTCAAACAGGCAGTGCCAGGTATTGCTACTGCATTTCTTCTAGGCTTTGCTAAAGGCGTAGGCGATACTGCTGCTGTTCTCTTCACTGTTGGCTATACCGATTATGTTCCACGAAGTGTTATGGAACCTGCAGCTACTTTACCACTTAGCATTTTCTTCCAGTTGAGTTCACCTATCGAAGAAGTAAAAGCAAGAGCGTATGCTGCAGCCGTGGTGCTTACAGGCATTATACTGATCATCAGTGTTTTTTCCCGATATTTATCGTCCAGAGTTTCTAAAAATACTATATCATGAACGTGGCGCCAGAAGTATTACAAACCGATACCAGCACTGTGGCTGCTCCGGCAACTATACTGGACATCAGCAGTCTTTGGGTTTCTCATCGCGATCAACAGATTCTGAAGAATATAAACCTGAAAATCCCGAAAGGAAAGATTACTGCCTTTCTCGGACCATCTGGTTGTGGTAAAACAACATTGTTAAAATCCATTAATCGGTTAACAGATCTCCATAGTGGCATGAAAGTTACCGGCAGCATCAAGCTGAATGGAAACGAAATATTAACGGCAGGAAATAACCTTTCAGATCTGCGTCAGAAGATGGGATTGCTTTCACAGCGTCCGTATCCGTTGCCCATGAATATCTTTGATAACATTGCTTTCGGATTGAAGATACAAGGCATTAAAAATAAAACAGAGATAGCGCATCGTGTTGAGAAACATCTCAAGCAAGCTGCAATATGGGATGAAGTAAAAGACAGGCTTAAATCTCCGGCTACTAAACTTTCCATCGGGCAACAACAACGTCTGTGCCTGGCGCGCGGACTTGCTGTAAATCCTGAAGTGATACTAGCCGATGAACCTACATCAGCACTTGATCCTATCTCCAGCCGCAAGATTGAAGAACAATTCCAGGAGTTGAAAAATGAGTACACGATTATTTTGGTTACGCATATTTTACGCCAGGCAAAGTGGCTGGCAGATAATATTGTTTTCATGTACATGGGTGCGGTCATAGAACAGGGAAATCCTGATCAGATTTTTAATCATCCACAGAGTGATATTCTTAAAAATTATTTGAGCGACAGTCATTAATATTTAGTATTCAGTGAATCACATTTATCCGATTTCCACCAAAGTCAGCAAGGAGCAGCGTGAGAAACTGTTCAACCAGAAAACAAATCTGATCTGGTTTACAGGCTTGTCTGGTTCAGGCAAATCTACTTTAGCCGTGCAGCTTGAAGCACAACTTTTTGAGCGTGGTTTTAAAACCTATTTGCTCGATGGTGACAACATACGCGCAGGCATTAACAAAGATCTTTCATTTACAGATGAAGGTCGTGTAGAAAATATCCGCAGGATAGGAGAGGTTGCCAAGCTGATGCTGGATTCTGGCGTGATTGTACTCTCGGCATTCATTTCACCATTCAATGCCGATCGCGAGCAAGTGAAAAACATTGTTGGTGCAGATAATTACATTGAAGTATTTGTTGATACCCCAATAGAAGTTTGTGAGCAACGCGACGTAAAAGGATTATACAAGAAAGCCCGTGCTGGTGAGATTAAAAATTTTACCGGTATAGATTCTCCTTACGAGAAGCCAGAGAAACCGAATGTCATTGTACCCACTGATAAAATGAGTGTCAATGATTCACTAGATTTGTTGTTGAATTTTGTACTGCCTAGAATTACACTAAAATGAGTCAATACTATTTAAGCCACCTGAAAGAGTTAGAGTCAGAAGCAATTTTCGTGATACGCGAGGTTGTAGCCCAGTTTGAAAATCCCGCCCTGTTGTTTTCCGGTGGAAAAGATTCCATCGTGTTAGCGTACTTGTCGAGAAAAGCATTTCAACCTGCCAAGATTCCATTTCCGTTAGTTCACATTGATACTGGTCATAATTTCCCGGAGACAATGGTCTATCGCGATTGGCTTGTTAAAGAACTTGGTGTGAAACTCGTTGTAGGTTCTGTTCAGGAGAGTATCGACACTGGTCGTGCTAAAGAAGAAACAGGAGCTAATGCAAGCCGTAATGCACTTCAGACAGTAACACTTTTAGATACTGTTGAAAAATATAAATATGACGCAGCCATGGGCGGCGCACGTCGCGATGAAGAGAAAGCACGTGCTAAAGAAAGATTCTTTTCACACCGCGATGAGTTTGGTCAGTGGGACCCAAAGAACCAACGTCCCGAATTATGGAATTTGTTCAATGGTAAAAAACACCAGGGCGAACATTTTCGTGTATTCCCTATCTCGAACTGGACAGAGATGGATGTATGGCAATACATCTACACCGAAAACATTCCTATTCCTTCACTATACCTATCACATGAGCGCGAGGTGATTAATCGCGATGGTGCATTGCTATCAGTGTCACCATGGCTTAAGTTGAGAGAAGGAGAAGTTCCTGAAAAGAAAATTGTGCGTTTCAGAACTTGTGGTGACATGCC